>CAYXHU010000313.1:0-3153 GCA_964464675.1 uncultured Acidimicrobiia bacterium | reverse complement strand
AGGTAGGTGGGCGATTCCGCGCCGGGATCGGGGAGCGTCCAGTCGGCGGTGTGGACGAGGTAGCCCACGTCGTAGCGCCCGCGCGGCTTCACCCCGAACTTGATTTCGAGGGTGGCCGGGTCGCCGATGTGGGCGGGGGTGGTCCCGCCGGTCAGGAACGCCACCTCGAGGCGCGCCGAGTCCCCGCGCTTGAAGCGCAGCGAGGACACCGGGTTGCGGAACCCCGGACCTTCGATGAGCTGGAGCGTCGCAAGGTCGACGTAGAGCTTCACGCCCCCGGCGGGCTGTCAACCGATCGCCGCCACCCGGGCCCGCCACCAGACATCGTTGTTGGCGATCTCGTCCCCGGTCGATCCGTCGATCTCGATCAGGTTGCCGCAGGCCCGGTCGGCGAGGTCGAGGATCACGGCGAACGGCCCCACGGCGATCTTGTCCCACGGATCTTCGGAGCTTTCGGTGCTCTCGTGGTAGAACTCGCGGACGCCGTTGAGCCGCACCTCGATCCAGTCGAAGCCGGTGTTGAGGGTTTCGATCTCGCCCCACACTTCGATCTCGACCCGGGCCGCGCAGCACACCCCGAAGACCACCGTGCCGGCCACCGGTCCGTCGCTCTCGGCGCTGGGATTTGATTCCGGATCTCCCGGCGCGGTGGCACGGAAGATCTCCCATTCGCCGGGGGCGATCTCGTTGGCGGCCTCGACGAGGACCTCGGGGGTCCGGCGGGTGGCCGGGTCGCAGCACAGCTCGACGCCTTCGACCAGGATCGGTGCGATGAGGTGGGCCATCAGTCGAGGGTCAGGAATTTCTTCGTCACCGGGGAGCCGTCCACGCAGACCTTGTACTCCCGGACGAAGATGGTGGTGGCGGTGATGAGCTTCACCAGCCCGTCGACCGCTTCGATGAGCGAGGTGACGTTCCCGTCCTCGTCGAGCTGGATGGCGCCGTCCACCCCGTTGCCGCGGATCCCGATCACGCCCGCCGACTTCCGGTAGACCTGGATCTCGTCGCGCCCGCTCTCCCCGCCGTCGATGCTGCGGAACTCGGCCACCTCGTCGTCCTGCTTGTCCTCGTGGCCCTCGGGCAGGTAGACCTCCCGGCCGTCCCCGAGGGTGGCGGCGTCGAAGTTAAGTTCCACCTCCCCGGCGGTTTCCAGCTCGCTGATCCCGTAGTCGCCCCGCACGCTGCGGAACCAGAAGATGTTCTCGCCCTCGTCGTGCTCCTTGTAGACCCGCGCCCCGCTGCCAAGGTTCCGGCCGGTCCAGAGCTGCGCCCAGTGCTCGATGTCGCTTTGCTGGTAGGCCTTCACCTGCGGGGTGCCTCCGTCGTCCTCGAGCTTGAGGATCTGCACGCAGTAATCGCCGTCGACGCCCGACCCGTCCGGGTCCTCGGGCTGGTAGTGAGCGCCGTCCTGGTCTTCGGCCTCGACGATCATCTCCGGGGTGCCGGTCACCTCCCCCTGCGTGCCGGTCTGGTATTTGCACCAGAGCGTGTCGCCGATCGACATCGGGATCCGCGGGCGGGGGATCTCGTTGAGCGGGTCGTCCCCGAACTTCGGCATGTGGAACTTCACCGCCGGGCTGTCCCCGGCCTTCGGCTTTCGCTCGATCACCCAACCCTCCCGGATCACCACGTCGTAGTCGGTGCCGGACTTCTCGATCCCGATCACGGCAAACGGCGGCAGCGACTGGCGGGGAACGAGGGCCCCGCCCGGAGCGGAGTAGGCGAACCCGCCCGAGGAGGACACGAACCTCAGTCCGGCCCCGGGCTTCGGGGTGCGGGCCGCGATGGCATCCAGCAGCGCGTTCCAGTCCGCCGCCAGCACCGGGTCGCCCGGCTTCTTCTTGTCCGGGAGCCGGTTCATTGGTCCTCGTAGATGTGGGGGTCCCAGCCGCCCCGGTCGCTGGCCAGCCACTCCAGTTCGAGCCGGAACGCCTTGCCCTCCTGGGTCTGGGCCACCCCGTTGCGCAGCCAGTCGCGCCCCCCGGCCAGGTCGGGCACCGGCCCGGACGGCACGTCGATATTCCCGATCTTGTTCAGTTCGGCCGCCTTCACCGGCTTGTCGCGCACCCAGCTTTCCTTCCACGTGACCCGCGGCGAGTAGTACTGCGTCTGTCCGCGGTCGATCTTGCCGAGCACCTCCGTGCCCAATCCGCTGACCACCTTGCCCCGCAGCTTGTTGCCCTGGTCGTCCTTCTCCTTGCCCGCGAGAATGAGCTGGATCGTCTCGCGTTCATCCGCATCGAGGTCCCTGTAGCGGTGGTGGCTGAGGATCGGCTCCTCGGTGACCGAGAGGCCCATCGTGTAGACCGCGTTGGCCTTCTCGTCCTCCTCGTCCTTTTCCTCGGCGCCGGTGTAGGTGCAGGTGATCTCGGCCAGGTCGCCCTCCGTGACCTGGGTACTCGTCTGGCTCACCTCGACGAAGGGCACCTCCGGGTGGACCGACCCGGGCCGCGGCATCAGCGCCACCGCCGAGTTCCGGTGGCACAGGTAGACCTGCGTCACCGTCCACTTGCCCTCCTTGTCGATCTGGACCGTGTAGTCGGGCTGCGGGTAGAGGCGTCCGGGCTGGATCGCGACGTGTTCCGGCATCTCAGCCGGGGCGGGGCGTCAACCGGCATTCCGGCTTGACCCGATCTTCCCCCCGCGAACAACTAGCACCCGGAACCGGAATTCAATCCGCATGAGAATCACCTGGCAGATCGAGAAGCAGGATATTGCCCGCGTAAAATCCCTATTGGCGTACTACAAAGACCATCCAATGGTTCGGCGGCGTATCGAATGCAATCTCTCAGACACGAAGCCACGGGTTTCTCGCTCCCGGTTCTGGCGTGCATTGATTACGTGTCTACTGACCACCCAGCAGAAGTCAGGCCCTGGCAGCGCAATATTTCGGTTCACTCATACGAGGCCGTTCCCCCTGAACTACCAAGCATGCCGCGCGGATCGACATCCCGAAACCCTGATCCGCAAAACGATAGTGGAGTTCGGAGGAATCCGACGCCATGAAACCATAGCAGCACAACTGACCTCGAATCTCCGGGAACTGAATGGCGGATTGTGGTCTGAGGCGAGGCGGCACCTCAACACTCTCCGCGGTCGCACGACTCGCAAGGTAGAACGTATGGCCGCGGAGTTTTTCGATGACTCGTTCAA
>CAYXHU010000312.1:0-3174 GCA_964464675.1 uncultured Acidimicrobiia bacterium | reverse complement strand
CATGGAAGTGGACCAGGGTGACGAGTACCGGCTGAAGCCGATGAACTGCCCCTTCCACATCCTGATCTTCCGGTCTCGCTCCCGCTCGTACCGGGAGCTCCCGCTGCGGATGTTCGAGCTCGGGGCGGTGTACCGCTACGAGCGTTCCGGTGTCGTGCACGGGCTGCTGCGGGCCCGCGGCTTCACCCAGGACGACAGCCACATCTTCTGCACCGAGGACCAGATCGGCAGAGAGCTCCAGGGTTTGCTCGACTTCTCGCTCATGGTGCTGCGCGACTTCGGGTTCGAGGACTTCGAGGCAGACCTGTCCACCCGGCCCGAGAAGTACGTGGGCGACCCGGCGGGGTGGGACCGGGCCACCGACGCGCTGCGAGCCGCACTCGACGCATCGGGGCTCGCCTACAACGTCGCCGAGGGTGAGGGTGCGTTCTACGGGCCCAAGATCGACCTGCACGTGCGGGATGCCATCGGAAGGCGCTGGCAGGTGACCACCCTGCAGGTGGACTTCGCCCAGCCCGAGAACTTCCAGTTGGAGTACGCCACCCCGGAGAACACCCGGGAACGCCCCGTCATGATCCACCGGGCGCTGTTCGGTTCGGTGGAACGGTTCTTCGGGGTGCTGCTCGAGCACTATGCCGGCGCCCTTCCCGGCTGGCTGAGCCCGGTGCAGGCCACGGTCGTCCCGGTGGCCGACCGCCACCTCGGCTACGCCGAAGAGGTTGCCGGTGCCCTGAGGGCTCACGGGCTGCGCGTCGAGGTCGACTCGTCCGACGACACCGTGGGCGAGAAGATCCGCCGGGCCCTCACCGACAAGCACCCGGCCGTGCTCGTCGTCGGCGACCAGGACGTCGACGCGGGCACGGTGGGACTCCGCCTGCGTGGAGCTGACGAACGGCGGGGCGTGCCTTCGGGCGAGGCCGCCGCGGCGATCGCCGAGCTGTGCCGGTCTCCGAGGTGATGCTCGCCCGGTGACTTGTGGAGCGGTGGCGCCTCGGTAGGCTCACCGCCGCTCGCCGTCGGCATCAAAAGGAGCCCGACTCTTGAAACACTTCATTCGCATCCTGTCGCGGGTGGTGCGCCGCGCCCCCGCGGCGGTGCTCGTCGGGGCGATCGTGCTCACGCTCGCGTTCGGGGCGTTCGCCCCGCAGGCGGAGCAGGCCTCGGGCAACGAGGGGTTCTCTCCCGACTCGGCCGAGTTCCTTGCCGCCCAGACGATCGACGAAGTGTTCACCTCCTCGTCCGAGGTGGCGGTGCAGATCCTCGTGGCGTCGGAGTCGGGTGACGTGCTCACCGCCGACGGACTGCGCACCTACGCCGCGGTTCGTGCCGCCGTGCTCGAGAGCCGCGCTGCGGAGATCCTGGTGGATCGGGCCGGCGCCATCCAAGGGTTCCTCGAGACAGTGCTGCAACGCGCACAGGAGCAGGGCATCGACCCCGCTTCGCTCGACGATGCGGGTGCCAAGGCGCTCATCGGGGAGACGCTCTCGTCGCTGCCCCCCGACGCCGTGGATGCGCTGTTGTACCCGGATCGGGCGGATCTCGACGCGACCTCGTCGCCGTCGGGGCTCATGGTGGTGTTCCTCTCCCTGGCGGAGCTCCCCGACGACCCCGACCAGGTCGAGCTCCAGGCCATCCAGGTCGACATGCAGAAACACGTCCGGGAGGCGGCGGTCGCATCGGACGACGTCACCGCGGAGCCCTTCTCCTTCGCCCTGCTGTTCGCCGACCAGGACGAGTTCCAGAGCGAGATCGGCCGCCTGTTCGCAGCCGCCGGGTTCATCATCCTCATCATCCTCGCGTCGGTGTTCCTCCTCATGCCCACCCGCCGTTCCGGTGTCGTGCTCGCAGCCGGCGGCTTCGCCATCCTCGCCCTGGTCACCGGGCTCATGGTGCTCGAGGTGCTCCCCGTGTTCGCTCCGCTGCTGGCGATCGTCGTCGTGTTCGCCGTATGGACCGCCCGGGAGCGTGGCCTGCGGCGCGCCGTGGCCGACACCCTGATCGCGATCGCGGTGATCCTCATGTCGATCACGTGGATGAACGGGATCGGCGTGCTGCTCGGACCCAAGTACCTGGGGATCATCGGCAAGTTCTCCGAGATCCTGCAGATCGTGCCGATTCTCTTGATCGGCCTGGGCGTGGACTACGCGATCCACCTCACGACCCGGTACCGCGAGGAGATCGACGCGGGCGCCGACGTGGTCGCGGCGGCCACCCGCGCCAGTCGTACGGTCGGCGTCGCCCTCGTCCTGGCCACCGTCACGACCGCGGTCGGGTTCCTCACCAACGTGTTCAGTCCGGTGACCGCGATCGCCGACTTCGGGATCCTGGCCACGGTCGGCATCGGCTCCGCCTTCCTGCTCATGCTCACGTTCGTCCCGTCCGTGAGGATCCTGCTGGACCGGAGAGCAGAACGGCGCGGGGTGCGCCCGATCGAGGAGCACCACGATCCGGGAGAGCGGTTCTTGCCGAGGGTGATGGGAAGCCTCTCGGTACTCGCCGAGCGGTTCGCCGTCCTCACGCTGATCCTCGCCTTCGTCTTCGGCGGCCTCGGGGCCTGGGGCCTCACCAGGCTCGACACGACGTTCTCGTTCACCGACTTCGTGCCGGAGGGCTCGCCGCTCCTGGACACGTTCGATGCGATCACCGCCGAGTACGGCGGAGGGTTCGGGGAACGGACCCAGGTGCTCATCACCGGCGACGTCGCCGACCCGGCCGTCCACAACGGGATCGTGACCGCCTACGGGAACATGGGGGACACGCCCGACGTGATCTCCCGCGGCGAAGTGCCTCGGGCCGATTCGCCGGTGTCGGTCATCTCGGCGCTGGCCACCTCTCCCGATGCGGGGGGAAACCCGGCTACGTACTCGCCGGAGTTCGCGGCAGACGCAGCCCGGCTGGGGCTCCAGCCCGACCTCACCGTTGCTCCCGGGAGTGACGTCGCGGCTCTCTGGGACGCCGCCGCAGCCGTCTCCCCGGACGCCATGGGCAATGTGACCGCCCGGGAGGGGGGCGAGTACCGGTACGTCAACGTGTCGGTGGCGACGCAGGCGGGTGAGCAGCGCGCCGCCGCCCTGGCGGACAATCTGGCGGCCGACTTCCAGCCGGTGTCCGAGGTGCCGGGGATCGAGGCGGTGCCGACCAACGAGAACATCATCTCCAGGGGGGTCGTCCAGG
>CAYXHU010000311.1:0-3182 GCA_964464675.1 uncultured Acidimicrobiia bacterium | reverse complement strand
CCGTCACGCCGCCACCCGCGGTCCCGGGAAGTCGTCGAAGTCGGCCAGGATGGCGACGGCCTCGCGGCCCCGGGCTCGCAGCAGCGACACTGCTATCGCCGCGCGGAACCCGCTGGCGCAGTGAACCCAGATCTCGCCGTTCGGGAAGGTCCCGCCGTCGAGGTCGGCCACGTGGACCGGCCGCGCCCCGGCGATGCGCTGCGTCGCCTCCTTGGGGTCCCGGACGTCGAGCAGGAGCTCCGGTCGTTCCCGCATGAGGTCCTCCCATCCGGCCGTGCGGAAGCAAGCCGGGGCGTTGCCGGCTGCGATCCAGGCGGCGAGGCCGTCGGCTACCACGCCGGCGATGCGGTCGTACCCGATCCGGGCGAGCTGCAGGCGCGCTTCCTCGGCATCGCCGGGGGTGTCTGCGACGAGCACGACGGGGGTGTTCCAGGGGAGCACCCAGCCGGCGTAGGTACCGGTGCTCTCGGAGATCGGGATCGATATCGATCCCGGCACATGCCCGCCCGCGAACCGTTCTGCCGGGCGCACGTCGAGGATCAGCGCGTCGGTCGCGTTCAGCTGCTCGGCCGTCAGGGTGGGGGGCGGATCGGCGATCGGGGTGGGGCCCGTCCGGTTGATCGGAGCCATGTGGGCGTAGTAGGCGGGGTACGCCAGGAAGCCGGCGACCTGGGAAGCGACGAAGTGGTCTTCGTCGTCGATGAGCAGCGCCGGGTTCTGGCGCCGTTCCCGGCCGACCGTCGATGTGGTGTCGGAGATGGGCGACGCCGAGCAGAACGAGCCGGACCCGTGGGTGGGAGCCACAGCCACCGGGTCCTCGAGGCGGGCGGCGAGCCGGCGCACCGAGCGGTGCTGGTCCCTCGTCAGCCGGTCGGTGAGCTCCGGGTCCACCAGGTCGGTCCTGCCGACGGTCCCCACCAGCATCGAGCCGCCGGAGAACACGCTGACCGGCCCCTCCGGCCCTTGCAGCACGTACGCCATGTGGTGTGGTGTGTGCCCGGGTGTGTGGATCGCGGCGAGCTCCCAGCCCCGGCCGAGGGGCACGGCGTCGCCCTCGCCCACTGCGACGTGCTCGAGGAGCGCACCGCTGTCGGCGGGAAGGACGTAGCGTGCCTCCCGACGTGCGGCCAGCAGGGATCCCCCCGTGACGTAGTCGTTGTGGATGTGGGTCTCCAGCACTGCGCCGAGCCGGGCATCCCCGAGCGCGGTGAGGAACCTCTCGATGTCGCGCTGCGGGTCGATGACCGCGGCGATCCCCCCGGCCGCGACGACGTAGGAGTGGTCACCGAGGCTGGCTGTGGGGATCTGAAGAGCCCAGACCCCCTCGGCGAACTCGAGCTTCATGGAGCAGTCCTGCGTCGCGACGGCCGGGGCAACAGTAGCCTCGGATGGTGTCGAGCTTGCTTGGAGCTCCGCTGGGCGCCGACGAGTGGCTGGCCTCGGATTCGGCCGAGCCGGCGCTGCTCGTGGCGGGAGTACCGATGGCCCTGGCCTCTCTCGGGCCCTCGGAGACCTGGAGGGCTCCCGCTGCGATCCGGGCCGCGTTGCGCCGGCTCCCGGCCTGCGACCGGGAGGTGGGCATCGACCTTCGGGACCTCCCGGTGAGCGATCTGGGCGACTGGGATGTGGCCGGGCTGGGCCCCGACGACGGCCCGGGGGTGGTCGAGCGTCACGCTCGGGAGATGGCCGGCGGACCGCCGGCCTGTTTCATCGGGGGCGACGAGGCGGTGCTCGCCCCGCTCGTCACCGGCTTGGCCGGCGGGGCGTTCGGCGACGTCGGCGTGCTCACGGTGGGTGCTCACACCGCTCCGCGGCCGGAGCCGGGTTGGGCGATCGCCGAGGTGATCCGCCGCGGAGTGGCGCCCGGACGAGTGATGCAAGTCGGGATCCACGCGACCGGCGAGGTGGGTGCCCCTCCCGGGATCGACATCGAGATCGTCACCATGGGTGCCCTCGACGAGGTGGGAGCGGGCTGGGTCGTGACCAGCAGCCTCAACGACCTGGCAGAGACCTGCAGGTGGGTGTTCGTCGGCATCGACGTGGGGGCACTCGACCTCGCGTATGCACCCGGGTGCCGGGGTGCCCGGCCGGGCGGGATGACGCCCCGCCAGTTGGCGGCGGCGAGCCGTGCCGCCGGGGCGCACCGGGTGGTGCGAGCCGCCGACCTCGTCGGCGTGGACCCCGCCTCGGATCCCTCCGGGCTGACGGTGATGAACGCGGCGACCGCCCTCCTGGCGTTCGCCGCCGGCGTTGCGATGCGAAAGGCTGTGTGATGAACGAGGTGCTGATCACCGGGGATGCGCTCGACCCGGAGGCGGTCGTGGCCGTGGCCAGAGAGGGGCTCCCGGCGCGGCTCGGCCCGGAGGTGCCGGGCCGGATGGCCGCCGCATCGGACATCGTGGTGCGCGCCGTCGCCGAGGGCGCCCCGGTCTACGGGATCACCACGGGCTTCGGGGCGCTGTCGACCACCAGGATCGAGCCCGAGCTGGCCAAGGAGGCGCAGGTCGCCCTGCTCCGCAGCCACGCCGCCGGTGTCGGAGAGCCGCTGCCCGACGAGATGGTCCGGGCCATGCTGCTGCTTCGGGCGAGGACCCTGGCGCAGGGCCGCAGTGGAGTCCGGCCAATCGTGGTCGAACGCCTCGTCGAGATGCTCCGGCGCGACCTGCTCCCCGTCGTGCCGTCACAGGGCTCCGTCGGCGCCTCGGGCGACCTGGCTCCGTTCGCCCACCTGGCGCTCCCGCTCATCGGAGAGGGTGTCGTCCGGCGCCGCGGCAAAGTGGTGCCGGCCGCCGATGCGTTGTCCGCGGAGGGCCTCGATCCGCTCGTGCTGGAAGCCAAGGAGGGTCTCAGCCTGCTCAACGGCACCGAAGGGATGCTCTCGTTCACCGTGCTCGGGCTGGCCGACGCAGCCGTCCTGGCGATCACCGCCGACCTGGCGTGTGCGCTGAGCGTCGAGGCCCTGCTCGGCAGCGAGCGGCCGTTCCGGCCGGCGATCCACGACCTGAGGCCTCACCCGGGCCAGGCCATGTCGGCGGAGGTGATTCGCAGGTCGCTCGAGGGCAGCGAGATCGTGGCCAGCCATCGGGACGACTTCGGACATGCCGTGCAGGACGCGTACAGCTTGAGGTGCGCGCCCCAGGTGCACGGTGCGTGTCGCGACGTGTTCGGGTATGCGGACCGCG
>CAYXHU010000310.1:0-3188 GCA_964464675.1 uncultured Acidimicrobiia bacterium | reverse complement strand
GGTGGACGGCGTGCTCTACCTGGAGGGAGACGTCGAGTTGGGGCTCCGAGTGCTGCGATGCCTCAAGAACCGCTACGGGGCCACCCACCAGGTGGGGCTGTTCGAGATGGGTGAGGCCGGGCTCGTGGAGGTGGGGGATCCCAGCGGATGGCTGCTCGCCCGGTGGCACGGGGGCGTGCCGGGCAGTGTGGTGGTGCCCACAGTTGACGGGCGGCGTCCGCTGCTCGTCGAGGTGCAGGCCCTGGTCGCCGCCGCCACGACCCCGCAGCCGCGCCGCAGCGTGCGCGGCCTGGAGGCGGCACGGGTCCACCAGGTGATTGCCGTGCTGGAGCGCCACGCCGGCCACTCGTTCTCCGGCAAGGACGTCTATGTGAACGTGGTCGGCGGGCTGCAGGTGCGCGACCCGGGCGCCGACTTGCCCGTTGCGATCGCGCTCGTCTCGTCGTTGTACGACGTCGGGTTGCCGGCGATCGCGGCATGGGGCGAGGTCGGGCTCACCGGCGAGGTGCGGGCCGTGGCTCACGGCGACCGCCGCCGCGCCGAGGCCGACCGCCTCGGGATCGAGCTCACAGTGGGCCCGGGCGGCAACGGCGAGGATCGGATCGCCGCCGCATTGGGGCGGGCCGGCCTGCCGCCGGGCGGCGGGAGACCGCCGGTCGCTCGGGTGATCCCGTAGTACCCTCGCCCCATGACGGGCCGTGATCCCTCGCTGCTCAGGTCGCTCGCGCCGGGGACCAGGCTTCGCAACGGCGTGGAGCTGATCTTGCGTCAGGGGTCGGGGGCCCTGATCGTCCTCGGGTACGGGCCGGACATCGAGGCGATCTGCTCCGGGGGCTTCCATCTCAACGGCGCCGACTTCAGTCCTGCCCGGCTCGCCGAACTGGCCAAGATGGACGGCGCGGTGGTGACCGACGAGGCTGCCGAGGTCATCTACCGGGCGAACGTCCACCTCATCCCGGACTCCTCCATCGAGACCTCGGAGACGGGAACCCGGCACCGCACCGCGGAGCGTGTGGCCCGCCAGACCGGCCGCAGCGTCATCGTGGTCAGCGAAGGCCGTTCCACGGTGACCGTGTACGGGCGGGAGGGCATGTACGAGCTGAGCAAGCCCACGCAGCTGCTCGCCCAGGCCAACCAGAACCTGCTCACGCTGGAGCGGTTTCGGCGGCGGCTCAGCGAGGTCGAGAACCGGCTGACCCAACTCGAGGTGGACGACATCGTCACCAACCGGGACGTCGTGTTGCTCATGCAGCGGGCGGCCCTGGTTCGCCGGATCGCCAGCGACCTGGAGCACTACGCGGTCGAGCTGGGAGGCGAGGGCAACCTGATCCGCATCCAGCTGGCCGACCTGATCGCCGGGGTCTCCGAGACGGCCCAGATCGTCTACGAGGATTACGCCCGGAGCTATCCCCCGGAGTACCCGCAGCCCCTCGAGTTGCTCGCCGACCTGGACACGGAGCACCTGTCGGACCCCCACAGAGTGGCCGCTCCCCTCGATCTGGGGCCGCTCGACAGCCAGGCGCGGCCGCGCGGCATTCGCATCCTCTCCCGGGTACCCCGGCTTCCCGAGGCGGTGCGGCGGTCCCTCATCGAGCACTTCGAGTCGCTCCAGGAGATGCTCTACGCCTCGGTGGCGGACCTCGACGAGGTGGAGGGGGTCGGTCGCACGCGAGCCCGCCAGATGAGGCACTACTTCGATCGGCTCCTCGACTCCAACCGCACCTGGGAGGCCGACGAGGACTAGGAGGGCCTGCGTTCCTATCCGCAGGGCCCTTCGGGGCGGATCCTTCGGGAGAGCCGGCCGTCTCCCTGTACAATGCACCGTCCCCGAGTCCCGGTTCGCATGGCAACCAGCAAGAAGAGCAGCAGCGCGCAGTCCTCGTCGGCGAAGCAGCCCGCGGCCAGGAAGGCCCCGGCCGCGAAGGCGCCGGCCAAGAAGGCGCCGGTCGCGAAGGCGCCGGCCAAGAAGGCGCCGGCCAAGAAGGCCCCGGCCAAGAAGGCCCCGGCCAAGAAGGCCCCGGCCGCGAAGGCCCGCGCACGGAAGACCGCCGCCAAGAAGACGCCCGCCAAGAAGGACACAGGCACGGCGTCGTCGTCCTCCCGGCGTTCATCCGGGTCCCCGTTCTCGGTCGGCGACAAGGTGGTGTATCCCCACCACGGCGCGGCCGTGATCGTGAAGAAGGAGCGCCGCGAGTTCAACGACACGCGCACCGACTTCTTCGTGCTCGACGTGGCCACCGACCAGCTGACGTTGCGCGTTCCGGTCGAGAACGCCGCCGAGCTCGGGGTGCGCCCGGTGATCTCCAAGGCCGCCGCTCGCAAGGTGTTCGCCACCTTCAAGGAGGATCCCCAGGAGGCAGGGTCCAACTGGAGCCGCTGGTACAAGCTGCTCACCGAGAAGATCAACTCCGGGGACATCTACCAGGTCGCGGAGGTGGTGCGCGACCTGACCTATGCCCAGCAGACCAAAGGCATCTCCCCGGCCCTGAAGCGGATGCTGTCGAAGGCCCGCCTCATCCTCACCAGCGAATTGCGCTTCGCCCTGGACATCAGCGAGGACGAGGCGACCAAGCGGCTCGACCGGGCACTGCCGAAGGTGGAGGCGCCGGAAGGTGTGTGATACGGGCGGTGCCCCGTGATCGCGGAAGCCGTCCGCCTCGTAATCACCCTCGCCACAACCGCCATCGGATTCGTCGTGGGCCGCGCCGTGCCCGATTGGTTCGAGGGCTCACAGGTCGACACCGACGCTGCGATCGTCACCGGGGCCGTGCTGGGGGCGGGCGTCGGGTACGTGCTCGGAGGCCTGATCGGCAGGCTGGTCAGCCGGGGCCTGGACCGGGCACCGGTCGTGGTGGCCCGCGCCAGCGGCCCGGAGCTGTTCGCCGGGGCCTTCGGGGTCCTGACCGGCCTGCTCATCGGTGTCGTGGTCGGCATTCCCCTGATCCTGTTGCTCCCCCAGATCCTGGGATGGGGGCTCGCTTCCTTCCTCGTGCTGGTGCTCGCCGCCTTCGGCGGCCGGGTGTTCTCGGCGCGTGCCGACGACCTCCTGGAGACCGCAGGGCTGCGCGCCCGCCCCGTGCCGCGGACCGACGGGGCGGTGTACCTGATCGACTCGTCGGCGGCGATCGACGGGAGGGTCCTCGAGCTGGCCAGGGCCGGGCTGCTCACCGGCGTGATCTGGCTCCCCG
>CAYXHU010000309.1:0-3202 GCA_964464675.1 uncultured Acidimicrobiia bacterium | reverse complement strand
GCTCAGAGGCGCCGCCGAGCGTTACCAGCAATCCGCCGCCGCGGACAAAGTCCTCGATGTGTTGAACTCCCTGCCACGTGAGGCCCCCACACGAATCGCCCTTCGGCGGCGTCCACCAGGCCTGCGACCCCGGCTCCGATGCCGAGAACGCCGGGGGTCCACACCTCACGGATGGCCGAGAAGATCTCGGGTGTGAGAGGTGCGTCCGTAGCGGTCTGGGTTCGCGCCTCGGCGACGACGCGTCCGTCGGTGACCCGGACAACGAGGACCTTCGTGCCTCCGATGTCCATCCCGACGGTGGTCGTCGAACTCATGCCTTTTTCCCAACCGCGAGGCCAGCCTATCCACTCCGGCTCTTCCCGATCGGCGGGTTTCGGTCGCCGGAGACTGGGAGCAGCCGCGCCCGCGGCCCGGGGAAGTGCCGCGCACTGATCGATCCCGCGACGGGGATGTGGCGGACCCTGGAGGTCGATCCTCCTGCGGCCTGAGGAAGCGGGCGGGGCACTCGTCTTCGGCGCCCTGCCCGGCACCACAAGGCGCGACCTTATGATGAGAGGGGCCGCCCGGAAGGGCGGCCCCTCTGTCGTGTTCGTCGGCTACGCCGCACCCATCAACAGGAGCTTCCGGGCGTGCAGGCGCCGCGCTCGGTGACGTGGAAGGTCCCCGTGTGGGCGGTTCCCTGGCTGAAGCTGGCGACCCAGATGTCGTACACGCCTTGGGGTGGGTTGTTGTAGTCGATCGACGGGTTCCTGTTGGATCCCCAGTCGTCGACGCATGCCCAGTTCCCGTTCGGGTCGTTGATGATGAGTGTCGTGTCGCCGTTGGCGATCATGTAGAACCTGAGCAGGCTGCTGGTGCCGTTCCAGGTGAGCTGGAAGTCCGGTGCGGCCGACGCGAACCCTCGGCAGGTCTCGAACGACGTGGCCGGGTGACCCAGGAACGCGGCGACGTCGACCGGGCCGCCCGAGGTCACCGACCTTGTCCATGGGTCGGGTGTGAAGCCCGCGGTGAGACTGGTCGTCGCCACCTCTGCAGTCAGACCGGGATCGAGCACACACGGCGTTCCGGGCGTGCAGGCGCCGCGGTCGGTGACGTGGAAGGTCCCCGTGTGGGCGGTTCCCTGGCTGAAGCTGGCGACCCAGATGTCGTACACGCCTTGGGGTGGGTTGTTGTAGTCGATCGACGGGTTCCTGTTGGATCCCCAGTCGTCGACGCATGCCCAGTTCCCGTTCGGGTCGTTGATGATGAGTGTCGTGTCGCCGTTGGCGATCATGTAGAACCTGAGCAGGCTGCTGGTGCCGTTCCAGGTGAGCTGGAAGTCCGGTGCGGCCGACGCGAACCCTCGGCAGGTCTCGAACGACGTGGCCGGGTGACCCAGGAACGCGGCGACGTCGACCGGGCCGCCCGAGGTCACCGACCTTGTCCATGGGTCGGGTGTGAAGCCCGCGGTGAGACTGGTCGTCGCCACACTGGCGGTCAAGCTCGGATCGAGCTCGTCTTCGCCGAAGAAACTCTCACAGCTGACGAAGGTGTCGTCGGCGGAGTTGCACTGGTCGATGCCTGCCCCGGCTCTGTCGGTGTCGATTCCCGGTGTCCCGCTGAGGGTGTCACCGCCGCCACCGCCGACGATCATGTCGTCACCATCGTTGCCCGACAGTACGTCGTCCCCGCCCTGGCCCTTGATCTTGTCGTTGCCCGGGCCGCCTGAGATCGTGTCGTCGCCCGGACCGCCACAGATGAGGTCGTCGCCCTCCAGGCCGTTGATCGTGTCGTCGCCGGGACCCGCCAGGATGACGTCGTTGCCGGAAGTGCCGTTGATGGTCTCGCTCCTCCAGGTGCCTCGGATCGTCGGTTCCTGGCCGAAGCACTTGGCCGCCCGTTGCTCGGACGCCCCGGCGGTGGCACCGACCAGGCTTGTCAGGAGTGCCAACCCCAGCATCAGCGACGCGCCGCGCCGCATCCTCGTGGTCCTCATGGTGTCCATTGCCCCCTTCATACGGTGCCGTCTGAAGGCGGCACGAGGAGAGGACCTTACTCCCCAAGGAGATCGATATCAAGCTGGTCGCTTGATGATAAGTAAATATGTCATGTTTATGCCGAGGTGTGCAGCGATGAGCCCTCGGCGGGTGTGTCGCCGGCGCCGAACCGCCTACCGCGGACCATCAGACTGGCTGCCCCTGGTTCCGGTGCCGCGTCGCGGTGGGGTAGTCGGGTGTGGCGGGGCGTGGTCGGGTGGGGTGTAGGTGCCGGAGTCGATCGCTCGGTCGATGGCGGCGAGATCCTCGAAGGTCGCGTCCGCCAGACGACTGGTGAACTCCGCCTTGGCCTCCACCCATGTCTCGTGGAGTGGACAGACGGTCTTCCAGTCACAGGGCCCGCCTCCGAGGAGGCACTCGTCGGCGGCGACCAGTCCCTCGATCACCTCGATGACCTCGAGCAGGGTGATCTCGGAGGGCGGTCTGGTCAGGGTGTACCCGCCGGCAGGACCTGCAGTTGAGTCGAGGATCCCCTCGCGAACCAGTGTGGCGAGGATCTGGCTCATGAAGTTGCGGGGCAGATCCATCGCCTCGGTGATCTGACGATTGGTCCGCATCTCGGGATGATTCCGGGCGATGTCGAGTACTGCTCTGACGCCGTAGTCGCCCTTGCTGGTGAGTCTCATTCGCATGTCGTCACCCTGTGACCCGATCCGGCAGCTGAATCCTATTGTCATGATCATATTCGAGTGGGTCGGTTGTCATTGTGGCGGTATGTCCGGACCGCGGATCGCCACACGAGCGATCCGCCCACTCGGGGAAGGCGGGAAGCGACCGACCTTTGGGCATGGCGGCGCGGTCGGTAACAGGGGAGACCCCGAAGCTTCCGCCGATGACTGCGGGCTACGCGGCTTGAGGCGGCCGGACTCGATGTTCCTGCCGTCGTGTGCGCCGGCCACGCCGCAATCACGAACCTTCCGCACGGCGGCCGGTGGAGGCTAGGAGGAGCGCTCCGGCCGATCACTTCAGCCGACTGGGCATCGACTCGGCAGGCGGGAGCCCTTGCAGGGCACGAGGAACGAGACGGTGGTCAGGGGCGGGATCGAACCGCCGACCTCCGGTTTTTCAGACCGGCGCTCTTCCAACTGAGCTACCTGACCCTGAGGGACAGGGTCCCTGGCGGGGACGACGGGATTTGAACCCGCGACCTCCGGCTTGACAGGCCG
>CAYXHU010000308.1:0-3204 GCA_964464675.1 uncultured Acidimicrobiia bacterium | reverse complement strand
ATCCAGGGTGCCGTCGCCGTCCCCGGCGTGGTCCTCGCCATCTTCATCGGCTACCTGGCCGACCGCAGAGGCCGCCGTTTCGTCGCGGTCGCCAGCCTCCTCATCTTCGGGATCGCCGGCACGGCCGCGTTCGCGGCCCGTTCCTTCTGGGTGCTCGTCGCCGTCCGGGCCGTCCAGGGGATCGGAGTCTCCGGGATCCTCTCGCTCGGGGTCATCCTCATCGGAGACCTCTTCCCGCCGGGCCGCCAGCGCAGATGGGCGCTCGGCATCAACAGCGCAGGGCTCACGATGACCGGCATGGTGGCGCCCATCGTCGGCGGAGCGCTCGCCGGCATCGACCCGTTCCTGCCGTTCCTGGTCTTCTCCCTCGCCTTTCCCGTCGCCCTGCTCGCTCACTTCCGGCTGCCGGCCGGCTCCCCTGAGCTGCCGCCGCCGCCGCTCACCCACATCCGCTCGATGTTCTCCGAGCTGCGGGCCCGGGGGAACCTCGCCGACTTCCTCGGGCTCCTGCCCTTCTCGACATTCGCTCTGGTCGTGTTCGCCGGGCTCGGCTTCACCACCACCCCCCTCTACCTGGAATCCGAGTTCGGGCTCGGTCCCACCCAGCGCGGCCTCGTCCAGGCACTGCTCTCGGCGGGCAGCACGACGGGGTCGCTGAGCACCGCCCGCCTCGCCGAGCGGCACGGTTCCGGAAGGGTCTTCAGCTTCGGGTTCGCCCTCCTGGTCGCCGGCTTCGCCGTGCTCGCCTTCGCTCCCCAGGTTGCCGTCGCCGGCGTGGGTCTCACCACTCTCGGCCTCGGGCTGGGCCTGTCGTTCCCGCTGCTCCAGGACGTGGTGACCTCTTCTGTGGAAGCCCGCCACCGGGGTGCTGCGGTGGGTACCTTCGTCACCGCCGTGCGGTTCGGACAGTCCTTCGGTCCCGTGCTCGGCTCGGCGATGGCGGTGACCCCGGGAGCCCGGCCGACCTACTGGATCAGCGGTGCCCTGACCCTCGTCGTGTTGATGGGATGGAGGCGGATGCGAGCCGCCGGGCGGCGGGTCGTCGCCAGGCGGCTCCCGCCGGCGCACCCGAGCGGGACATGACCGTTCAGCCGCACAGTTGCCGAAGCATCCAGTACGGGTTCGCCAGCCGGTCCAGGTCCACTTCCCCCACCCTCGGCATCCAACCGAGATGCAGATGCGGGCTGTCGGCGTTTCCGCTCATCCCTACCCACCCGATGAGGTCACCCGCCCGCACCTGCGAGCCGGGCCCGATCCCCGGCGCCCACCAGGTCATGTGCGCGTAGTAGTAGACGTCGCCGGAGCCCGCGCCGACCAGGTATGCCTGGACCCCTCCCGCCCAGTGCCATCCAGCCTGCACCACCACTCCGTCCTCCACGGCCACCAGGGGCGAACCGAAATCGGCGTGCAGGTCGATGCCCTTGTGGGAGCGGCCTCCCCGCTCCTCTCCCCAGTCGTTCTCGAATTCGCTGAAGCCGGGGAGTGGGCACACCCGTTCCGGAGCAGCCACGTCAACTGCGGCCGCCAGTTCGTCGCGGGCTTCGGCGAGCCGATCCACAGCCGCCTCGAACCTCAACCAGTCGGCGACGACGGCTTCGAGGTCGGCGACGTCCCCCGGGCCGGCGAGATCCATGGCGGCCCCGGGGAACATGAGGGAGATGCCGGGCTCGTCCCCGCCTGCGAGGCCGGGGAGGAAGGAGGCGACGGCCCTGCGAGCCTCGTACCTCATCGCGAAGATCTGCCGGCTCAGCGATTCCACCCGGGCCTCGAGGCGGGCGATCTTCGCCTCGAGAGGGAGCGGCTCGTCGCCGACGGCCCTGTCCAGTTCCGCCTCCGCTTCGGCGGCCATCTCGGTGAGGAGCCGCTCCACGACGGCCCTGTCGGCCGAGTCGTCCGCAGAGGCCGGCGCCGCCGGCACCAGCACCAGCACCGCCACCAGTGCGGCTCCTAGTCGTCGCATGTTCTGGCTCCTCGTCCTGGGCGCATGCCTGCACCGGGGCAAATCCCGGCAGGGCAGGCTATCGACGGGTCGGCTCCTGCCCCGGGAATCTCCCTGAGATCCCCACAGGGACCGAACCCCGTCACACGTGGTTTCGGAGCATCAGTTCATCCGGGTACGGGTTCAAGTACGTCTGGGCTCGCACCCACTCGCTCCCGCTGCGGCGGAAATGGTGGCGAAGCATGGTGATCGGCACGACGAGCGGCACGCTCCCGGCGCGGTAGGCCTCGATCAACTCCACCATCTCGGCCCGGTCGTCACGGTCGAGTGTCTCCTTCAGGTGGCCGAGCAGATGCTGGAGCACGTTGGCATGACGGCGGCGCGTGGCGCGGTGCGCCAGCACGTCCATGTATGCCCGGCCGTACTCCTCGAGACGGGCCGTGAACGATCCCGCCCCCGCGTCGGCCACCAGCCTGCCCAGCGCCCGATACTTGCCGGGATGATGCGACAGCAGCGACATCTTCGCTGCAGCGTGGAAGGCCACCAGGTCGTCGGGGCCCGGGTCGCCGGCCACGAAGTCGGTCCACCTCCGGTAGGCGAAGACCCGCTCGATGAAGTGCTCCCGCAACACCGGATCGTTGAGCCGGCCTTCCTCTTCCACCGGCAGCAGCGGGTACCGGTCGATGAGCGCCGCCGCGAACAGCCCTCGTCCGTTCTTCGCAGGTTGAACCCCTTCGGCCTCCGGGTAGAGCCGCACCCGCTCCATCCCGCACGAAGGGGAGTCCTTCTTCAGCACGAACCCGTCCAGGTCTCCCAGCCCTTCCAGGCGCCCCTTCGCCCAGGAGGTCATCCGCCCCGTGAGGTCCTCTCCGGTCTTGCGGACCACCAGCCGGGCCCCCGTGCCGGAGGCGACGAGCCGCATCGCCGGCCTCGGCGTCCCCAATCCGATCTCGACCTCGGGGCACAGGGAGACCCACTCGACCCAGGTGCCCAGCGTGTCGGTGAGGAACCTGTCGTGCTTGTGCCCGCCGTCGTGGCGGACCGGACGGCCCAGCAGGCACTCGCTGATCCCCAGCCGGAGCACGGCCACGGACGCCTCAGTACCGCTGCTCGACGAAGGTCTGGTCGTGGAGCGGAGGCCGCACGTAGGTCTGGCGCTCCTCCGGACGGGGCGGCAGCTCGATCTCGGGACGCGTCAGGTCCTCGTACGGGATCTGATCGAGGATGTGGGAGATGCAGTTCAGCCGGGCCGCCCGCTTGTCGTC
>CAYXHU010000307.1:0-3211 GCA_964464675.1 uncultured Acidimicrobiia bacterium | reverse complement strand
CATCCGGCCGGCGTGAACCCGCCAAAGGTTTCTGGACGGGGCACTGATCACCGGCGGGTTGCAGCCGGACGCCGACGGCGTGCACAACCCGGGTCACCGGCCCAGGTACGCGCTGAGCACGGCCGCGGCGATGGGGCCGGCGACCGGCCCGCCGCTCCCTCCGCCCTCCACGACCACGGCGAGCGCTATCTGCGGATCCGCCGCAGGGGCGAAGCCGATGAACCAGGCGTGCGGGCCGCCGCCGCCCTCGGCGGTGCCCGTCTTGCCGGCGACCTCGACCCCGGGGATCGCCGCTGCCGTCCCGGTTCCCCGAGCCACCACCTCGACCATCATGGCGGCGAGATCCGCGGCGACCTCTCCGGTGAACATCCGCTCGAACACGCGGGGCGTCGCCGACTCGAGCACCTCGCCGTCCGGGGCAATCACGGCCTCTACCACGTACGGCGCCATGGCGACGCCGTCGTTTCCCACCGCGGCGGCGATTAGGGCCATGAGGAGCGGCGTGGCGCGCACGTCCCGCTCGCCGATCCCCGTCTGCGCGAGTGCAGGCGGGTCTTCTCCCAGGTCACCGCCCGAAGGGAGCGACGACACCGCCGCCCCGGTCTCCCAGGGCAGAGCCGCCCCGAATCCGGCACGCTCGGCGGCAGACGCCACCGCCTCGCCGCCGAGATCCACGGCCAGCCTGGCGAACGCCGTGTTGCAGGAGACGACGAGGGCCTCCGTCAGCGCGATGGGGTCGCCACCGCATCCGCCCCCCCCGGCGTTGCCGATCGGCTCGCCCGTCGGAGGCGTGTAGGAGGCGCCCGCCTCGAGCTCTGATTCCGGCGACAGGCCGGACCGCAGTGCCGCGGCGGCGACGATCACCTTGAAGGTCGAACCGGGCGGAAGCACCCGGTCGGCCACCCTGTCCACCACGGCGTCCTCGCCCGGATCCACCGCCCCGCCCGCCACGGCGTTCGGGTCGAACGACGGCGCCGACACGTAGGCGAGCACCGCCCCGGTGCGGGGATCGAGGGCCACGACTGCGCCCTGCCGGTCTCCCAGCGCCGCGGCGGCCGCCCGCTGCAGGTCGTCGACGATCGTGATGTGCAGGCCGGGAGGACCCAGGTCGTCGCCGAGCAACCGCCGCAGCCACGCGGTGATCGACCCGTCGTCCCGGGACAGGGTACGGGAGTACCGGGTCGACTCGAGGCCGGTGCGGCCCTCCGGTGCGTCGTAGCCGACCAGATGCGCGTAGCGCGTTCCCTCCGGGTACCTCCGCCCACCTTCGGGGGCGTCCTCGGCGACCACCACTCCGTCGGCGGTGAGGACCCGCCCCCGTGAAGCATCGGCGGGAACGAACGCGGTCCGCGGGTTGCGGGGGTCGCCGCCGTAGTCGAAGCTCGCAGACGCCTGGGACCAGGTGAGCCACACGCCGGAGACGCCGAGCAGCCCCAGCAACACATAGGCGACCCGGCGCAGCGCGGGCTTCACGACCGCTCCTCGTGGGAGATCCGGCACAGCAGCGCCACGATCAGCATGTTCGCCAGGAGGGAGGATCCGCCGTACGACGCGAACGGGAGGGCGATGCCGGTGAGCGGCAGCAAGCGGAGCACGCCCCCGACGATGAGCAGGATCTGCACCGCCAGCGTGATGGTGAGCCCGGCGGCGAGGAGCGACCTGAACCGATCGGCGGCTCGCAGAGCGATCCCGAAGCCGGCGGCCACCATCAAGGCGTAAGCGGCGAGCATCCCGAGGCCTCCGGCCAGGCCGGTCTCCTCCGTGATGGCGACGAACACGTAGTCGGTGGCCGCGGCGGGGATCAGGTACGGAGCGCCGCTGCCGAGACCGCTTCCCAGCATGCCGGCCTCGGCGAGGGCGAAGATGCCCTGGGCTGCCTGGAACCCCGCCCCGGTGAAGTCGTCGAACGGCCTCAGCCAGGCGGTGACCCGGGTGGCGACGTGGGCGAAGGCGTTCGCCGCAGCCACGGCCCCCCCGGCGGCCAGGACCCCGCCCGCCAGCAGGTAGCTGGGGCGACCGGTTGCGACGAACAGCATGACGACGAACACCACGAACAGCAGCAGGGACGCGCCGATGTCGCGCTGGTACACGAGCACGACGAACGAGACCCCGAAGGCGAGCACGACGGGAAGCAGCTGACGCGGCTCGGGGAGCCTCAGGGGCCCGAGGGACCGGGGCATCGCCGCCAGCCCCTGCCACCGGTCCGCCAGGTACGAAGCGAGGAAGACGACGAGGAGGATCTTGGCTGCTTCACCCGGCTGGAAGGAGAGCGACCGGTCGCCGAGGTCGAGCCGCACCCAGAGCCGCGATCCGTTGATGGTTGCTCCCCCGACAGGCCATGAGCCGGGCAGGAGCGGGGCCGCCAGCAGAGCGAGGGCGGCCGAGAGCGCCAGGTATCGGAAGCGGCGCAGTGGTTCGACGCCCCGGTTCCTCATGAGGTGCAGGAGCCCTGCTGCGAGGGCCGCGGCGAGCAGCAGCCACCAGCGCTGCAAGCGGCCCAGGTCGGGGTCGATCCGGAACACCTCGATCGACCCGAGGGCGGTGATCAAGGCGATCGGAGCGACGAGCAGCCGGGAGCCCGCCCCGGCCCAGCGGCGCACCGCGAGGAGCAGGCCGCCGAACGCGGCGAGATGGGCGCCGCCCGCGGCAGCCACGTCGACGGCCACTCCCTCGTCGGCGGCCAGGATCACCAGGGCCGTGCCGGCCGCGGCCAGCAGGGAGGCGAAGACGACGAGGGCGGCTTCGCCGGTGCGGGTCATGCGCCCTCCGGGAAGAAGGCCCCGCCGGCCCGGCCGCGCCTCATCGAACCTCGAAGGTGGTTTCGCCGATTCGGACGGTGTCCCCCGGCTCGAGCGTGACCCGCCCCGGAGCGAGCCGCTCGTCTACCAGCGTCCCGTTCGTGGATCCGAGGTCCTCGACGACCAGCACACCGCCGGAGACCTCGAACCTGGCGTGGTGGCCGGAGGCGAAGTCGTCCTCGAGCACCACGTCGCCCCGGACGGGCAGTTGACCCGGCGTCCACCGCTGAGTCGAAACGAGTTGCATCTCCACTCCGTCGGGGAAGTAACTCTCGAAGAATTCATCCATCGGACCCGGATACACCGCCCGCTTCAATTCCATCCACGTCGCCTGGTCGCCGGTGGCGTAATAGACGTATGTCTGACCGTCGATTTCCACCAGATCCACGTCCGAGTTGTTGCTGCCCTCGCCG
>CAYXHU010000306.1:0-3213 GCA_964464675.1 uncultured Acidimicrobiia bacterium | reverse complement strand
GAGGTCGACCCGTGGCTTCGTTCCGAACGCGGCTTCAAGCGGATCGGGAGCAGCCAGACGTTCACGCTCTTCCTGGACCGCGAGTCCGTCACGCTCGAGAACGTGGAGGATCTCAGCGGTGCGGTGATCTCCTTCACCCGGGCGGTGGCGCGCGCAGAGGGGATCAGCACGATCTCCAAGCTGCCGGACCTCATCGAGGAGTTTGACGTCAGGACGGTGGTGTTCGGCGCCCCGATCCTGGCGATGCTCGCCCTCATCGTCGCCGGCGCCCTCTACTTCCTCATCTACATGGCGGCGCTCGCCCTGGAGCGGGAGTCGGCCGAGATAGCGCTTCTGCGAGCCCGCGGGGCAAGTCCGTGGCAGACCGTCGGCATCCATCTCTTGCAGTCGGTGGTGATCGCCTTGTCGGCCGCGCTGGTGGCTCCGATCGTGGCCCGCCTGATGGTGTCTGTGACCGGCCGGATCCCACCCATGTCCGAGCTCACCGGCGGCGACCCCCTGGCTGTGTCCCAGGCGCGTTCGGTGATCCCGTTCGCCGTTGCAGGTGGGCTGCTCACCTTCGTCGCCATGGGCTTGGCCATCCTGCCGCTCGCCAGGCGCAGCGTCCTGGAGTTGAGGGCGATCGCTTCGCGGCCCGCCCGCCAGTCGGTGTGGCAGCGCTACTACCTGGACGTCTTTCTGGTCGTGCTCGCCGCGGTGATCCTGTACGAGCTTCGCCAGCAGGGCCTGGTCGACACCGGCGCCGACGAGCTCGGCCTGGACCCCTTCTCGGTCGGCGCGCCCGCCCTGTTCCTGTTCAGCGGCGCGCTGCTGCTGCTGCGCCTGCTGCCGCTGCTGCTGCGGTTCGTGGGATGGGTGATGACCCGGTTCCGGGGGATGGCCACCGCGCTGCCGGGCTGGCACCTCGGCCGCAACCCGATCCCCTACGGGCGTCTTGCCCTGCTGGTGTGGCTCACGACGGGGTTCGGCGCCTTCGCGCTCACCTACGCCGGAACCCTGGAGACGTCGTACGACGACCGGGCCCTGTATGCCTCGGGCACGGACATCCGCCTGGTGGGCGAAGGCGCGGCGTACCTGGACGCCCCCGAGGGAGCGGTCGCAACTCCGGTGTTCCGGAGCATCGGCTCGGCCCGGCTGTCGTCGCGGACCTCCGAGTTGCTGGCGGTTCGCCCCGCGGACTTCCCGGATGTGGTGGCGTGGCGCCCCGATTTCGCCGAACTGCCGGTCGAGCAGGTGGTCGGCACCGCCGGGCTGGGCGAGCCGGCGGATTGGGGTGTGGAGCTTCCCGAGGGAACGCTGCTGCTGAGGGTGGATGGTGTCGTCGTCCCCGACTCGTGGGCCGAGCGAGAGGAGGATGGGCCGAAGAGCCCGGTTCGGCTCCTCGCCCGGGTCGTCGACGAGGACGGCCGGTTCCGGTTGTTCGCCGCAGATGTGTCCTTCACCGACGAGGGGTGGCAGACCGCGGAGATCGCCCTGGACGGGGCGACGGCCCTCGACGGCCCCTATGCCGATTCGGGCGGCATGCTGACGGTGCAGGCGCTCTGGGTGGAGACCGACGCCATCGGCACATCGGCGCTCGAGCCGGGCCGGGTGCTGCTCGATGGGTTCCGTGCCGTCACCTCGGCAGAGGAGTTCGACATCGAGGACGCTGTGCTCGATGAATTGCGAGGCCGCAACGGGCTCGGGGTCACGCTCGTCGACGGCGACGCCGCCTTGAACGCCTACCTTGAGGAGCTTCCCGACGGCGAGGAGCGGCCGTCCGATTCCGAGTTGGCCGCGTCCCCGTTGGCGCGGTCGGGCGACGCGGTCGAGTGGGAGCTGCCGGGCCGGACCCGGGCCGACACCGTTCCTCACGTCGCCCGGGAACCGGAGGTCGTCGAGTTCGTCCTCGACACGGAGGCCGCCGCGATCTCCGGGCTGCGGCCGGGCACCGAGTCGTTCTTCGGGGTGGAAGGTGAGCAGGTCCCCGGGGTGGTCACTGCGATCGTGGAGCTCGTGCCGACCACGGGGGACCCGAAGTTCGAGGGGGTGATCGTCACCCGCCTCGACGGCCTGCTGCAGTGGCTCTCGGCGGAGCCGCCTTGGAGCCTGACCGGGACCCCTGCCCGGCGGACGGAGCCACAGGAGCTGTGGGTGCGGGCCGACGACGAGAACGCGGCCCTGGGGGACCTGCTGGCCTCCCTCGACTCGGAGCCGGAGGAGATCGTGACCGTGTCCGGCGTGTCGGCCGACTTCTCCAGTCGGCCGATCCAGGTGGGGCTGGTGTCGATCCTCTTCCTCGGCACCGGTGCCGGCGTCGTCCTGGCGCTCGCCGGCGTGACCGGCTACGTGGTGGTCGCGGTGCGCAGGCGGTATCGGGAGATGGGAGTGCTGCGAGCCCGCGGCCTCCGGCGGCGAAGCGTGGCGGGCACTTTCGCTCTCGAGCAGCTCGTCGTGCTCGGCGTCGGGGCGTTCATAGGTGTGGGCGCCGGCATCGGCCTGATGCGGCTGATGATTCCGTTCCTCCAGCTGGGCGAGGAGGCGGAGGAGCTGCTCCCCCCGGTGATCATGCAGCTGTCCTACTCGCAGCTCGGCATCTACCTGGGCATCGTGGCGACGCTGCTGGTGCTGTCGGTGTTGTGGAGCACTCGGAGTGTGTCGGCCCGCCGGTTGAGTGAGGTGCTGAGGGAGGTGGAGCGCTGATGACCCCGTTGGTGCGCTGCGACAACGTCATCAAGATCCACAAGCAGGGCGCCCTCGAGGCGGTCGCGCTGCAGGGCCTCGACTTCGAGGTTCGCCCGGGCGAGTTCGTGGCGATCGTGGGGCGTTCCGGCTCCGGGAAGTCGAGCCTGCTGCAGATCCTCGGAGGCATGGACACCCCGTCGGCCGGGAAGGTAATGGTTGCGGGGCTCGACCTCACCCAGTCGGTCGCCTCCGATCTGCTCCTCCACTTCCGGCGCAACGTCGGTTTCCTCTGGCAGGACTTCACGAGGAACCTCGTGCCCTACTTGCGGGCCCTCCAGAACGTCGAACTGCCGATGCTGCTGGCAGGGGTGCCGCGCCGCCGCCGCCGGCGCCGCGCCGAAGCGCTGCTCGAGGTGACCGATCTGAAGCACCGCGCCTATTCGAAGGTGGATGTGCTGTCCGGTGGCGAGCAGCAGCGGCTGGCGCTCTGCGTGGCCCTGTCGCTGGGGCCCAGGCTGCTTCTCGCCGACGAGCCCACCGGCGAGCTCG
>CAYXHU010000305.1:0-3221 GCA_964464675.1 uncultured Acidimicrobiia bacterium | reverse complement strand
AGGGACATGTCGCGAACCTCACGCGCCTTCTCCCCGAAGATTGCCCGCAGCAGCCTCTCCTCGGGCGTGAGTTCGGTCTCGCCCTTGGGTGTGACCTTGCCCACCAGGTAGTCGCCGGGCCCGACCTCGGCACCGATGCGGATGATGCCGCGCTCGTCGAGGTCGCGCAGCACGTCCTCTGCGACGTTGGGGATGTCGCGGGTGATCTCCTCGGCTCCGAGCTTGGTGTCGCGTGCCTCGATCTCATACTCCTCGATGTGGATCGAGGTGAGCACGTCGTCCTTGACGAGCCGTTGCGAGACCACGATGGCGTCCTCGAAGTTGTGGCCCAGCCACGGCATGAACGCCACCAGGAGGTTCTTGCCGAGGGCGAGCTCGCCCTCTTCGGTGGACGGGCCGTCGGCGAGCACGTCGCCCTCGGCCACCTTGTCGCCTTCGCGGACCAGGGGTTTCTGGTTCACGTTGGTGCCCTGGTTGGAACGGACGAACTTCCTGAGGGGGTACTCGCGGGTCCGGTTCCCTGATCTCACGGCGATCCGGGACCCGGTCACCTCGACGACCTCGCCGGCCTCTTCTGCGATCACCACGTCACCCGAGTCACGCGAGGCCCGCCCTTCGACTCCGGTCCCGACGAGGGGCGCCTCGGCGCGCAGCAGCGGGACCGCCTGGCGCTGCATATTCGACCCCATCAGTGCCCGGTTGGCGTCGTCGTGCTCGAGGAAGGGGATGAGGGAGGTCGCCACCGACACCACCTGCTTGGGCGACACGTCCATGTAGTCGACCTCGGCGGGGGACACGGTCTCAACCTCGCCTCCGCCGCGGCGAACCAGCACACGGTCGTTGACGAAGCGCCCGTCCTCCTGGAGCGGGGCGTTCGCCTGGGCGATGACGTGCCGCTCCTCTTCGATGGCCGTGAGGAAGTCGATCTGATCGGTCACCCGGCCGTCCTCGACCTTGCGGTACGGGGTCTCGATGAACCCGAACCGGTTGACGTTGGCGTACGAGGCAAGGGACCCGATCAGGCCGATGTTGGGGCCCTCCGGCGTCTCGATCGGGCACATGCGCCCGTAGTGGGTGGGGTGCACGTCGCGCACCTCGAAGCCGGCCCGCTCCCTGGACAGCCCGCCGGGACCGAGCGCCGACAGGCGCCGGCGATGGGTGACCCCGGCGAGCGGGTTGGGCTGGTCCATGAACTGGCTGAGCTGGCTGGTGCCGAAGAACTCCTTGATCGACGCGACCACCGGCCGGATGTTGATGAGGCTCTGCGGGGTGATCGCCTCCGGGTCCTGCGTGGTCATCCGCTCCCGAACGACCCGCTCCAGCCGGGTGAGGCCGACGCGAATCTGGTTCTGGATGAGCTCGCCGACCGTGCGGACCCGCCGGTTGCCGAAGTGGTCGATGTCGTCCGTCCGGTGCCCGTCGGCCCGCTCGTGGAGCTTCACGAGGTAGCGGATCGTGTCGAGGATGTCCTGCTCCGACAGCAGCCCGAGGTTGCCGCTGCGGTACGCCTCCACGTCGTCTACGTCGCCAACCGGGCGCCCGAACTTCTGGTTGACCTTGTAGCGGCCCACCCTGGTGAGGTCGTATCGCTTCGGGTTGTAGAAGAGCGTGCCTATCAGCGAGCGGGCCGACTCAACCGTGGTGAGCTCTCCGGGACGGAGCTTGCGGTACAGGTCGAGGAGCGCCTCGTCGCGATCGGTCGTGGGGTCCTTCTCGAGCGTGGCTCGGATCGACGGAGCGCCGTCGAACAGTTCCAGGATCTCTTCGTCGGTCTGGGCGAGGTCGAGCGCGCGCAGGAACGTGGTGACGAACTGGCGCCGCTTGCGATCGACGCGGACCCCCACCGTGTCCTTCTTGTCGATGTCGAACTCGAGCCAGGCGCCGCGGCCCGGAATGATCTTGGCCGTGTACACGTCGCGATCGCTGGCCTTGTCCAGCGACTCGTCGAAGTACACCCCAGGGGACCGCACCAGCTGGCTCACCACGACCCGTTCGGTCCCGTTGATGATGAACGTCCCGTTGGGGGTCATCATGGGGAAGTCGCCCAGGAACACCTGCTGTTCCTTGATCTCGCCGGTCTGCCGGTTCTGGAACCGGGCGGTGACGAACAGGGGCCGCGAGTAGTTGGCGTCCCGCTCCTTGGCTTCTTCGATCGACATGGTGGGGTCGTCGAAGCGATGGTCGGTCAGCTCCAGGGCCAGCGAACCGGTGAAGTCTTCAATGGGGGAGATCTCCTCGAAGATCTCTTTCAGGCCCCGCTCGTAGAACCAGCCGAAGGATTCGAGTTGAACGTCGAGGAGATTGGGAAGAGGCAGGACCTCAGGGATCTTTGCGAACGACAACCGCTCGGTGCGCGCACGAGCCAAGGTTCCTCCTGGGTGATGTCTGGTGGCGGGCAGGACTAATCGAGAACTGGAGACGACGAAAGGCCAGGATAGCACGTTTTGCTACCCCGGCTCGGCAGTGCCGAATCGGTCAAGACGCGTTGCCTCGTGTCGGTTGTGACCTGGTCACGATACGCCTCTCCCGCGTGCCGGTCAAGGGTCTGGCCGCGCCGGCGCAGAACCGCCGGCGCGGCCGGGCCGGCCCGAGCATGGCTCGAGCCGGCCCGCGTCGGGTGCTACTTGAGCTCCACCGTGGCCCCGGCTCCCTCGAGCTGGGCCTTGGCCTTCTCGGCGTCCTCCTTGGACACCGCGTGGAGGACCGGCTTGGGAGCCTCGTCGACGAGCGCCTTGGCCTCCTTGAGCCCGAGGCTGGTGAGCGCCCGCACCTCCTTGATCACCTGGATCTTCTTGTCGCCGGCCGCCATGAGCATGACGTCGAACTCGTCCTGCTCCTCCTCGGCGGCGGCGGCAGCGGCACCGGGTGCCGCTGCCGCCACGGCCACCGGGGCGGCCGCCGTCACCTCGAACTTCTCCTCGAATGCCTTCAGGAACTCGGAGAGCTCGAGCACCGTCATCTGCTCGAACACCTCGAGCAGTTCGTCCTGCGTCATCTTCTTCGCAGCCATCTCATTCCTCCTCGGCCTCGACGGCCGCGTCATCGGGGTCGTCGTCGGATACGTCATCTGCGGTCGCTGCTTCGGCGACGGCCTCGTCCGCCGGAGCGGTGGCCTCCTCCTCGGCCGGAGCGGCTTCCTGCTCCTCGACCGGGGCAGCAGCCTCCTCCTCGACCGGGGCAGCAGCCTCCTCGGCGGGAGCCTCCTCCTCGGCCGCAGCGGC
>CAYXHU010000304.1:0-3231 GCA_964464675.1 uncultured Acidimicrobiia bacterium | reverse complement strand
GTGCGTCCGCCCGATGGCTCGGTATCCCCGGGGAGGAGCGCCTGCGCGGTCACGGCGTGTCCGCCTGCGCCACGTGCGACGGGTTCTTCTTCAGGGACAGCGACATCCTGGTCGTCGGTGGAGGCGACTCGGCCATGGAGGAGGCCCTGTTCCTCACCAAGTTCGCGTCGAAGGTCACCATCGTGCACAGACGCGACGAGTTCCGCGCTTCGAAGATCATGGCTTCTCGGGCTCTGGCACATCCCAAGATCGAGGTCCGCTGGAACAGCGTGGTCGAAGAGGTGCTCGGCGACGATGCCGTCACGGGGGCCCGGCTGCGCCACGTCGTCACCGGGGAGATCGGCGAGATCCCCGCCGAAGGGTTCTTCGTGGCGATCGGCCACGACCCGAACACGGCGCTGGTGCGGGGGCAGCTGGAGCTCAACGAACAGGGATACCTGCGGACCTTCGAGGGCACTGCGACCTCGGTATCCGGGGTCTTCGGTGCCGGCGACGTCGTCGACCACACCTACCGGCAGGCGGTCACCGCAGCCGGCATGGGGTGCCGGGCGGCCCTCGATGCAGGCAGATGGCTCGAGAACCAGGAATGATGCGACCTCTCGGGCCGTTTCGGAACAGTCCATTCACTCTGAGGAGGTGAAGGCCGCTAGTGCGGCCGATCGCCCATGGCAGCAACGACGATCACCGCTACCGACCAGTCCTTCGGCGACCTCATCGCCGCCGAGACGCCGGTGTTGGTCGATTTCTGGGCAGAGTGGTGCGGGCCGTGCCGCCTCGTCGCTCCCATCCTCGAGGAGCTCGCCGCCGAGTACCCCGAGAAGATCACCGTCGCCAAGCTCAACGTCGACGAGAACCCCCAGACGGCGATGCAGTACGACGTGATGAGCATCCCCACGATGATCGTGTACTCCGGGGGCACCGAGAGAAAGCGGATCGTCGGCGCACGTCCGAAGGCCGCGCTGCTCTCCGAGTTGAGCGAGTTCCTCCGCTGATCGAACTTCTGGCACGATGGAGCCAGCGTGGCTCTCTATCGGATCGGTGACTCCGGTGAGCCGGTCCGGGACATCCAGGACCGGCTTGCCGCGTTGGGGTTCGATCACGACCCCGATCAGCTCGGAGCGTTCGGAGAGGGCACCGAGAGAGCCGTCCGGGCGTTCCAAGAGGCCTGGAAACTTCCTCCAGATGGCGAGGTTGGGCCGGAGACATGGTCGAGCTTGGTCGATGCGGGGTTCTCACTCGGTGATCGGCTCCTCTACTACCGCCTCCCCATGCTCCACGGCGACGACGTCGCCGAGTTGCAGCGCTCGCTGAACGCCCTCGGCTTCGATGCAGGCAACGTCGATGGGATCTTCGGGCCCGACACCCTCAGAGCGGTGCTCGAACTGCAGCAGAACCGCAACATGGCGGAAGATGGCATAGCCGGACCGAAGCTCATCAGAGAACTGGCTCTCGTCGTCCGCGCCACCAAGAAGCCCGGTCGAGAACTCGTCCGAGAGCGGGTGTGGCTGTCCTCCCTGCAGTCCAGCCCCGCCGGCCTGCGAGTCTTCATCGATCCGTTCTGCCGCGACGAAACCGAGGCTTCCTTTTCCTGGGAGGCGGCCCTCGCCGCCGAACTCCACCTGCGGCGGAGGGGTGCCACGACCGTGGTTTCCCGGAGCGCGGACACGAGGCCGACCGAGCGTATGCGCGCCAGGCGCGCCAACGAACTCGGCGCCGACCTCGTCCTCGCCTTCTCACTCCCCGGATCCGACGTCCCGGCGGTCTGCTTCTTCTCGTCGCCCATCAGTCGGAGCGAGGCGGGCGAGGCCATGGCCTCCTACGTCGCCGCCAGGCTCGGCGTAGAGGCTGCCGGACGGGTACAGCCCATCCTCCGGTTCACCCGGGCACCTGCCATCCTGGTCTCGGTGCCGTCACTCGGCGGGGCGTCCGGGAGAGCGGCGGCCGAGGCTCTCGAGCACTGGTTGAGGGATCAGGATCCTTCCAACACGAGCCGGTAGATCCGCTCCAGGTCGTCCAGTGAGCCGAACCGTATCGTGAGCCGCCCCCCGCCGCCCGACCTCATCGCTATGGCGACCGGGGTGCCGAGTCGCTCGGCGAGCGCATCTTCGAGTTCGAGGACTTCTGCCGGTCGGACCGGCGCCGGGCGCTCCGGTCGCGGGCGCTCCGGGCTCTCTACGACCGCGCGCACCTCCTGCTCCACCCTGCGGACCGGCCAGCCTTCCTCGGCCGCCCTCCGGGCCAGGCCGACGGCAACGGCCGGGTCCTCCACCCCCAGCAGCGGCCTGCAGTGGCCGGCGCTGAGCGCTCCGCGGGTCAGGAGCGCCTGCACCGGGGGCGGGAGTTGCAGCAGCCGCAGCGTGTTCGAAATGGCGCTGCGGCTCTTGCCGACCCGCTCCCCGACTTGTTCATGAGTCAACCCAAAATCTTCCATGAGTTGCCTGTAGGCGGCAGCCTCTTCGAGTGGCGTCAGGTCTTCGCGCTGGACGTTCTCGATGAGGGCTTCGGTGAGCCCGCTCACGTCGTCGCCGGCGCGAATCATCGCCGGGATCTCGGTCAGCCCGGCGTGCCGGGCGGCCCGCCAGCGTCGCTCACCGGCCACCAGGATGTACTGTCCCTCGCCTTTGCCCTGACGCACCACCACCGGCTGGAGCACGCCGACCTCCCTGATCGAGGCGGCCAGCGATTCGAGGGCATCCTCGTCGAAATGTTCCCTGGGCTGGGCCGGATTGGGAGAGATGAGGTCCACCGCCAGTGTCGTGAACCCGGAGCTCGGCCGGTCTGCCGGGATCAGCGCATCGAGCCCTCTCCCCAACCCCGTCTTACGTACGGCCATGTCTCCTCCTCCATTCCGCGGCGAGGGCCCGGTAGGCGACCGCACCGCGACTCCTCGGGTCGAACGCCTCGATCGGCTCGCCGTACGACGGGGCCTCGGCGAGCCGCACGGTGCGCGGGATCACCACCGTGTAGGCGGCCTGGCCGAAGTGCTCCCGAACCTGCAGAGCCACCTCGGCGGCCAGGGTGGTGCGGCGATCGTACATCGTGATCACCACACCTTCGATCTCCAGTCGAGAGTTGAGGTTGCTATGGATCAGCCTGATGTTGTTGAGCAGTTGGCTGAGTCCTTCCAAGGCGTAGTACTCCGCCTGGATCGGGATGAGGACTTCGCTGGCCGCAGTGAGCGCGTTGACGGTGATCAGCCCCAGTGACGGCGGGCAGTCGATCAGCACCGTG
>CAYXHU010000303.1:0-3240 GCA_964464675.1 uncultured Acidimicrobiia bacterium | reverse complement strand
CGAGACGCGGGTCGTTCGAGTACATCTTCGTGATCTCGTAGTGCAGCCCGGAGGCGCGCTGCAGCCGCTGCACCTCGTCGACCTGATCCCACTCGACAAGAGTGACCACCAGGCCGCTCTCCCCCTTCCGGGCCGTCCTGCCCGAACGATGCACGAAGCTCTTGTAGTCCTGCGGCGGGTCGTAGTGGATCACCACGCCGACATCCTCGATGTGCAGGCCGCGTGCCGCCACGTTGGTGGCCACCAGGACGGGGCGCCGGCCCGACGAGAACCCGGCGAGGGCCCGCTCCCGGACCTCCTGTCGGAGGTCGCCGTGAATGGCGGCGGCATCCACACCCTCTTCGCGCAACGCCGTCGCCACCCGGTCGGCGGCGCGCTTGGTGCCCACGAAGACCAGCGTGCGCGAGACCCCCTTCGAGATCGCCGCAACCACCCTCGCCTTGTCCATGTGGTGCACGGCGATGAACCGATGGTCCTGGGTGTCGACGAGATCCGTGCCGGACGTCTCCACTTCGTGCCGGACCGGGTCGGAGAGGTAACGGGTGACCAGGGAGTGGACCTGCCCGTCGAGCGTGGCCGAGAACAGCATCGTCTGGTGGCCGGAGGGGATGTCCCGCATGATTCGATGGACCTGCGGCAGGAATCCCATGTCGGCCATCTGATCGGCTTCGTCGATCACCACGTTCTCGACGCCCGACATGTCGGCGTGGCGGCGTTCGATGAGGTCGATGAGCCGCCCCGGTGTCGCCACCAGCACGTCTACGCCTCGGCGCAGTGCCGACGTCTGGGACCGCATCGGCGTGCCGCCGTACGCCGAGGCCAGCGTCAGCCCGCGGGCCGCCGTCAGCGTGGTGAGCTCGTCGGCCACCTGGCGGCACAGCTCGCGAGTCGGCACGAGCACCAGCGACCGGGGACGGCCGGGCTCGCCGCGCCGGGTTCGCTCGACGAGAGGCAGACCGAACGCCAGCGTCTTGCCCGAGCCCGTCTGCGCCTTGCCGCACACGTCGCGCCCGGCGAGGCCGTCGGGGATCGTGGCGACTTGGACGGGAAACGGCTCGGTGATGCCGCGTCCGGCCAGCGCCGCAACGAGGTCGGCAGCGACACCGAGGTCCGAGAAGGGGGAAGAGGTGGCCCGGTGGGCGGGGTCCATGCGATGTCCATTCGATAGAGGGCGCCCGGCGCTCGCTCGAGGGTGGGAGCGGGCGGGCGGGAACGAACCGGGGCCGGCGTGCCGGCGGGTTCGCCTGGAAGGACCGTACCAGATCGCCCGCTGCTATCGGTGCGGCTCCGCAGAAGCCGGGCTGCTCTCCGGCACCAACTCCGCGGGGAGGTGGATGGCGATAGTGCACCGATCGTCGCCGGCCAGCACGGATTCGCGGATCTCGGCCTGCAGCGGACGGCCCAGCACCACCTCCCAGAATCGCTTGTGGAACCCGGCGCTGCACGTGCAGAAGATCGCCGGCACCTCGACGTCGTCCCGGCGCAGGGATTCCTTGACCCAGGGACAGTGGCAGTACCAGTACCGCCGTTCCCGAGGATCCGTCGCCGCCAGCCACTCCTTCGTCAGGTGCGGGATCTTCACCTCGACCACGACGTCGCCGTGCCGGACGCCGCTGCTGACCTCCGGGTGGGCGCGCACGTAGTCAAGCACCTCCTCGGTGATCTCCTGCACGAACCAGGGCCGCCCCTCGCGGTGACACCGCTCCAAGGTCTCGAGCAGCCGATCCCGCCGCCACTCGAGGAGCGCGTCGACGTCCCGGTGCGCCTCGAAGTGGGCCCGGGCATCGGCGAACCACTCGTCGTCCAGATCCCGCAGGCACCCCGACAGGATCCCCTCGGTGACGGACGCATCGACTTCATCGCCGAGACGGTCCATCACCCGCTGCGTGTACCCGGGCAACTCCGTGGCGGAGGTGCCCAGCGGCGGCAGGGGCACCCCGGCGAAGACCCGGTCACGTTCCGCAGCGCCGATCTCCTCCCCCAGCCGGTCGTACAGGTTCCCGAGGGCCTCGGCTCCATCGAGGAACGAGAGGATCGTGGCCGTGAGCGCGTCGTCTCCCGTGAACCGTCCGTGCAGCGCCAGCGCCCAGAACACGTCTGGGGTGTTCTCGCCGCTCTCGATGAGCAGCCGGGCGAAGGCGTCGAGCTTGTCGGCGGCCGACCCCTCCCCCGCGTAGCGGACGAACCGCTCCGCGACGGCGGCGAGCTCGTCGACGCGTTCGAGACCGCGTTCTGCCAGGAACTCGGCGAAGCCCTCGTCCATCACTCGTCTCCTCCCGCCCCGGAGCAAGCCTACGGATCGCCGCCGACCGGCGTGGCCCGCTCGCTCGCCTATCGTGGCGGGACCCGGAGGGACGCATGGACCGACAACTGATCAAGTACGTGCTCGAGCGGGAGGATTTCGGCGAGGTCCTCACCGTCGCCGGCTGGGTGCGGACGCGCCGCGACTCGAAGGCCGGCGTCTCCTTCATCGAGCTGAACGACGGGTCGAGCTTCTCGAGCCTGCAGGTGGTCGCACCCTCCGACCTCGCCAACTACGAGAGCGACGTGCTTCGGCTCGGCATCGGCAGCGCGGTGAAGGTGACCGGCGAGCTGGTGGAGTCGCCCGGCTCGGGACAGAGGGTCGAGGTTCGGGCCACCGAGATCATCCCCTACGGCCTCGCCGATCCCGAGGACTACCCCCTGCAGAAGAAGCGCATCTCCTTCGAACGCCTGCGCGAACTCGCCCATCTCCGGCCCCGCACCAACACGTTCGGGGCGGTGGCCCGGGTCCGCAACGCGCTCGCCTACGCCACGCACCGCTTCTACCAGGATCGGGACTTCCTCTATCTGCACACTCCGATCATCACGGCGAGCGACGCCGAGGGGGCCGGCGACATGTTCCGGGTCTCGACCCTCGGCCCGGGGGGTCTCCCCACGGTCGACGGCGAGGTCGACTGGTCTGCGGACTTCTTCGGCCGGCCCACCTACCTCACGGTGAGCGGCCAACTCGAGGCCGAGACGTACGCGCTGGCGATGGACCGGGTCTACACGTTCGGACCGACCTTCCGCGCCGAGAACTCGAACACGCGCAGGCACCTCGCCGAGTTCTGGATGATCGAGCCCGAGATGGCTTTCGCCGACCTCGACGACAACGCCCGGCTGGCCGAGGACTACATCCGGTACCTGTTCGGGTACGTCCTCGACCACTGTGCTGGCGACATGGCCTTCTTCGACCGGTGGATCGAGAAAGGGCTCGTC
>CAYXHU010000302.1:0-3243 GCA_964464675.1 uncultured Acidimicrobiia bacterium | reverse complement strand
ACCGAAGCACCTTCCGGGGTGGGAAGGACTGTGCAATGAAGATCATCGTGGTCGGTGCCGGCGGTGTCACCAGGGACCTGCTGCGCCGCCTCGGTGAGCTCTGGGACGTCACGGTCATCGACGGGGATCCGGAGCTGCTGACCCGGGCCGGGAACGTGCGGAGGATCACCGGACTGCAAGGCGATGGATCGAGCCGGGTGGTCCTGGAACGGGCCGGACTGGCCGACGCCGATGCGCTCGTCGCCGCCACCGGCGACGACGCGGTCAACCTCGAAGTCTGCCGGATCGCCAAGCAGGCCGGCCTGCTGCGATTGGCGGCGGTGGCCGAGATCCCGGAGCGCCTGCCCCAGTACCGCGACCTCGGTGTGCCGGCGCTGTCCCCGGACGGCCTGGCCGCCCGGCAGCTGGAGATCAACCTCGAGCCGCGCCGCATCTCGTCGACCGCGTTCGCGGACGGCCGTGCCGAGGCGATCGAGTTCCGAATCGCGCCCGACAGCCCGGTCAAGGGCGCCGAGCTCAAGGACATCGCCTCCGAGACATGGCTGGTGGCCGCGGTGCTGCGCGATGGTCGGCTGATCGTCCCCCACGGCGACACCGTCCTGCGGGAGGGAGATCTGGTCACGGTGGTCGGCGAGGCCACCGACTATCCCTTGATCGTCCGGACGTTCACCGCCGGTGAGGCACGGTTCCCGCTCGACTATGGCAAGAGGGTCGCAGTCGTGCTCGAGTCGGAGTCCGATCTGCGCGGTCCGGTAGCGGAGGCGATCGCCCTGACCCGGAATTCGTCGGCGAGCTCGGTCGTGGTGGTCCACCGGCGACCCGAGGGCCTCAGCGACGAGACCCAGGCGGCCGAAGTCCGGTCGTGGCTCGACGAAGCCGAGATGATGTCCGACGGGGTCGAGGTGCGCACCCGTCCTGTCGACGGGGCGCCCCTCAAGGCGATCCCCGGCGTGGTGTCGTCGGAGAGCGTGGGGGTGGTGGTCCTCCCGGCCCCTCGCCCCGGGATGCTGGCGCGGTTCCGGTGCGTGCGCATGCTCCGCATGGCGGCGGCGATCCGACGCCCCGTGCTCTTCTCACGGTCCTCCCATCCGTATCAGCACATCGTGGCACCGGCACGGGACAGCGCCTCGGGTGCCGCCGCCGGGAGGGCTGCGATCGATCTCGCGTTCCACGCCAAGGCGGTGGTGTCCGGAGTGGCCGCGGTGCCTCCGACGTTCTTGGCGGGGAGCGACGGTCGTGAGGGCGCGGTCCGTGCTCTGGCCCTGCTGCGCGAGGAAGCCGCCGTGCAGCAGGTCACCGTGCGCCGGCGGCTCCGCCAGGGGAACCCGGTTCGCACCATCGAGCAGGTGGCCGAGGATGCCGGCCTCGTCGTCCTGGGGACGTCGGGGAGAGCCCCGTCGCTCATCAGGCCCGGCGTGGCGACCCACGTGGTCGTCCGGGTGCGCTGCTCCGTCCTCGTCGTTCCGGCAGAATCGCGATGATCCTGGCCGCCGAGACGGCGCAGCACGGCATCGCCACGCCGGTCTCCCTCATCCTGATCGCCTCGGCGGCGTTCCTGATCCCCCTAGTCTCTTCGAAGATCCGGCTGCCGGCCATCGTGCTCGAGATCCTCTTCGGGGTCCTCGTGGGCCCGGTCCTGGGGATCATCGAGCCGGGAGAGGAGTTGCTGGGGTTCCTCGCAGAGTTCGGGCTGTTCCTGCTCATGTTCCTCGCCGGGATGGAGCTCGACTTCACCCGGCTGGAGCGGCAGGGCCCGGTGCAGCTCGGGACCGGTGTCGTGCTCTGGGGGCTGTTCTTCGGCGCGGCATGGATCGGAGGCAGCTTCCTGGACGTCGGCGGAGTGGAGCAGCAGTTGTTCCTGGCCCTGCTGCTGTCGGCCGCAGCGCTCGGGCTCGTCGTTCCTGCGCTGCGTGAGACGCGCCGGTCGGGGAGCAGGCTGGGCCAGGTCGTGCTGATCACCGGCGTCTTCGCCGAGGTCTTGAGCCTGGTGGGGATCGTTGCGCTCACCGTCTGGGTGGCCGGTGGGCTGGGCTGGGGCCTGCTCGCCGTACCTGCCCTCCTCGCCGCATTCGTCGCGGTGCTGGTCGCGCTTCGGAGCACGGCGTGGTGGTACCCGGAGCGATTCGAGCGGCTGTTCAGAGCCGACGACCCGCAGGAGATGGGTACGAGGGCCGCGCTGGCGCTGCTCTTCGTGTTCGTCGGGCTGTCGGCTCTGCTCGAGGTGGAGGCGATCCTCGGAGCGTTCCTGGCGGGGGCCATGTTCTCGTTCGTGTTCCGGGATCCCGGTGTGCTCGAGGAGCAGCTCAACGGGTTCTCGTTCGGCTTCTTCATCCCGATCTTCTTCATCAACGTCGGTATCGAGTTCCCCCTCGAGGAACTGGGCGACCCCGCGGTGCTGAGCAATGCGCTGTTGCTCATCGCCGTGGCCTTCGCGGTGAAGCTCGTGCCCAGCCTCTTGATGGTGCTGCTCCGGTTCCGGGTTCGCGAATCGATCGCCGCCGGGACCCTGCTGGCCGGACAGCTGAGCGTGATCATCGCCTTGGCAGACCTCGGGCTGGATCTGGGGCTGCTGTCGAGCGGCCTGCGCGCCGGGGCGATCATGCTGGTCGCGGTGAGCGCGATCGTGTCGCCGGTGGTGTTCCGCACGCTGCTCCCGCCGCTGCCGCGCGCCGGGTCGCGCCGGGAGCCGGAGGTCCTGTGGGATCTCGACTGACGCCGCTCCCCATCGGCGACCCGCCCTCGCCGGACGGCGCTTCGTCGGTGGAGCGCCGCGCCCGGGTCGAGGAGTTGGCCCGCCTGGTCCGTACCGGGAGGTACGAGGTTCCCGCGGCCCTCGTCGCCGACGCCATCATCCGCTTCCATCGCCGGGAGCCGTGATGCGGGCGGTGATCCAGCGCGTGGCCCGGGCCTCGGTCACGGTCGCCGGGGATCAGGTTGGGGCGATCGGCACCGGGCTCCTGGTACTCGTCGGCGTCGCAACCGGTGACGGGCCGTACGACGCCGACGCTCTGGCGGACAAGCTCGTGCACCTGCGCATGTTCCCGGACGACGACGGCCGCATGAACCGGTCGGTGGCCGATGCCGGGGGAGCGGTGCTCCTGGTGAGCCAGTTCACCCTGCACGGGGACGTGCGCAAGGGGCGGCGCCCGTCGTTCACCGCGGCGGCGCCTCCCGAGCATGCCGAGCCCTTGATCACCCGGGTGGGGGAGCGCATCGCCGCCGCCGGTGACCGCTGTGAGTCGG
>CAYXHU010000301.1:0-3259 GCA_964464675.1 uncultured Acidimicrobiia bacterium | reverse complement strand
TCCAGAAGAGGAGCGACATTGCCAGCGCCCTAGACACCAGAACCGAATAGCCGATCACACTGCAGCGCGCGGGAACCGGCAATCGACGCTGCCTGAGCTCGCTTCATTGGTTCGCGTTCCGTCCTATCAGCCCCAACGCGTTGATGGCGCTTCGGCCGACGCCTCATCGCCGTGTCGGCCGAGTGCTCAACGAGATGCGTACTCGTTCGGGTGATCGGCGTGGTAGGCCGGATCACCCGCTCCGGGAAGCCGGTCGCTGAGCTGCGATCACTCGGCCGGCAGCCGACGCCGCTCGACGTGATCCTCGCCCGCCGCCGGCGACTCCCGACCGTCGATCCCGACCAGTTGCGCCGCGACCTCGACCAGGTCCTCGATCCCGCCCTCCGATCGATGCCGCGCGGGATTCTCGACACCAGCACGCTGCTCCTGCTCGGTCGGATGCGGGACACCGATCCGCTCCCCGCCGAGCCGCTGATCACGGCGATCACGCTGGCCGAGCTCTCGGTGGGTCCATTGGTGGCATCGACCGACGAGGAACGGTCTGCCCGGCAAGCGCACCTCCAGCAAGCCGAAGCCGATTTCGACCCGCTCCCCTTCGATGCTGCCGCAGCCCGCAGCTTCGGCCGGGTGGCCGCAGGTCTACGAAGAGCAGGTCAGGCCTCCCCCCATTGCGTGGAGACATCCACAATGAGGAGTGGTATGTCAGAGACACGAAGGAAGTACGACCCCGAGTTCCGTGAGGGTGCGGTGCGGATCGTGCGGGAGACCGGTAAGCCGATCGCTCAGGTGGCGCGGGATCTCGGGATCCACGAGGGCACCTTGGGGAACTGGGTGAACAAGGACAGGATCGAGCGCGGGGAGAGAGAAGGGCTCAGTTCCGATGAACGCGCCGAGTTGACTCGGCTGCGTAGCGAGAACGCCGAGTTGCGGATGGAGCGTGATGTCCTCAAGCGATCCGTGGTCCTGTGGGTCAAGGAGGCGACGAGGTGAGCGTGGCGTCGTTCATCGCCTCCCAGAGGACCGATCATGGTGTTCCCCACGCGAAGTGCTGCCGGTGGCTGGGTGTATCCGAATCCTGGTTCTACAAGTGGCACGACCGGCCGCCGACGGCCCGTCAGGTGCGTCAGGCTGAACTCGACCGTGCCGTCAAGGAGTCTTTCGATGACTCGGGCGGCACGCCACACACCTATGGGTCACCGCGGGTGTGGGAGGACCTGGTGGCGGATGGGTGGCGGGTATCGGAGAAGACCGTGGCCGCCTCGATGGCCCGTCAAGGGCTGGTAGGTCGCTCCCCGAAACGGAAACGGCGGAGCCTGACTCGCCCCGACAAGGCGGCGGAACCGATCCCGGACCTGCTCGGCCGGGACTTCAACGCTGCGGGGATCAATCAACGCTGGTGTGGGGACCTGACCGAGATCCCCACCGGGGAAGGGAAGCTGTATCTGGCGACCGTGTTGGATCTCGGGTCCCGGCGTTTGCCCGGCTTCGCGATGGGTGAGCACCACGACTCGGAGCTCGCCAGGGCAGCGTTGTGTATGGCCGCTGCGGTGCGCGGCGGCGACATCGCCGGGGTGGTCTTCCATTCCGACAAGGGCGGCGAGTACGTCGGTGACCTGTTCGCTACCGCATGCTCGACGCTGGGTGTGACCCAGTCGATGGGGCGGGTCGGGTCAGCGTTGGATAACGCTGCTGCGGAGAGCTTCAACTCGACCCTCGAGCATGAACTGCTCTCCCGTAACCATTTCGATACCAAAGACCAGGCGCGGCGCGCGGTCGCCGGGTTCATCGACGCCTACAACACCCGCCGTCGCCACAGCAGCTGCGAGATGCTCCCACCCGTCGCCTACGAGCGGCTCCTCGCCGAACGGACCGCAATCAAGGAGGACGACCAACACCGAGCAGCATGAACCCCCTCTCGCACACCCGAGACACTCGAAACCCGGGCGTGGGAGACTCCGACCCCTATCAGAAACCCTCCACGATTACGGGGGAAGCCCAGGTCGCAAACCAGCGGCACGTGCCTACGACGCCATGGTCGCCGCCATCGCCATCTCCCACGGTCTCCCCCTTCACACCTGCAATCCCCGGGACTTCACCGGGTTCGCGGACCTCACGGTGGTCCCCGTCCCTCACCCAGATCACTGAGCGCCGACCCAGCAGAGCGCACTCGTATGTGCCGATCTCGGGAGAAGGCGGCCGACCGCAACTCGATCCCGTGCAGGAGGCTTGCGTCTTCATACATCGTGCTTCATACTCTCGAATATGGCCACCGTACGACGCACCATCTCGCTCCCGCCGGCCGTTGCGGCTCGTCTCGACCGTGAGGCCGAGCGACGCAAGACCTCATTCTCCTCCTTGGTCGCCGAGTTGGTCTCCCAGCCGCCTGAGCCACTGCCCTACGCCGGAGTGGTCGCCGACGATGAAGACCTCTCCCAGCGCGTTGAGGAGGTGCTGGCACGTCTCGCCGGCTGATCATCTGTGACACGGGTCTGCTGGTGTCAGCCCTGAACCGTGGCGAAGGGAGACGCCATCGGTTCGCTGCCGAGTTGCTGGCCCGATGCTCCCGCGACGTGGTCGTCCCATGGCCCGTCTTGGCTGAGGTCGATCTGCTGCTTCGTGCTCGAGGCCACGCCTCGGCGGCGATCACCTTCGGCCGCGCCCTGCTCGAGGGCGTTCACCGACTCGACGCACCCACCGACACTGAACTGAGGCTTGCGCTCGATCTCGCCGACCGATACATCGACACCGGGGTCGACCTGCCCGACCTCACCGTGATGGCGATGGCTTCGATCCGCGATGCCTGGATCCTGACTTGGGATTACCGGGACTTCCGTGCCGTCGTACTTGGCAAGGACCACCACTGGGACCTCCTCGTCCAGGAGTCCGAACTCCCGGGACCCTGACCGGGGCCCCGTGTTCCAGGCCGCGCCGAGCGCCGATGAGGAACCCGAGGATCACGGCGGTGGGCTCGGGGCGGCCCGGCTGGAGCTCGTCGAAGCGCTGCGGCCATCACGCCGACGCTCTAGCCTGCGCAGGCACATCCCCGGGGAGGAGATGCGTTGGCCGAGACACGATCCACCGCCGAGATCGACCTCCGGGCGTGGGTGTTCATCGACGACCTCCAACCCGGGTTGGCGTCGTTTCTCCAGTCGGTTGTGATGGGTTTCTACCCCCGGCCACATCAGGTCTCATTGTTCGTCGAGGTCACCCCGGGCATTGCCATCAACGTGCTGACCGACATCGCCCTCAAGAACTCGTC
>CAYXHU010000300.1:0-3283 GCA_964464675.1 uncultured Acidimicrobiia bacterium | reverse complement strand
ATGATCCGGACGAAGGGCGAGGCCGGCACCGGCAACGTCGTGGAGGCCGTGCGCCACATGCGCTCCATCACCGGCGAGATGCGCAGGCTGCAAACCCTGTCCCCCGAACAGCTCATGTCCGCGGCCAGGGACCTGGGCGCTCCCTACGAGCTCCTCCGTGAGGTCGCCGAGACGGGACGGCTGCCGGTCGTCAACTTCGCCGCCGGCGGGATCGCGACGCCCGCCGACGCGGCGCTCATGATGCAGCTGGGGTGCGACGGCGTGTTCGTGGGGTCGGGGATCTTCAAGAGCGACGACCCGGCGCCCAGGGCCAGGGCGATCGTGGAGGCGACCACGTACGCGACCGATCCGGGGATCATCGCCAAGGTGTCGCGCGGTCTCGGCGAGGCGATGCGCGGCCTCGAGATCGATCGGATCCCCGAGGACGAGCGGCTGGCCCGGCGCGGCTGGTGACGATGCGTATCGGGGTGCTCGCCCTCCAGGGCGACGTGCGCGAGCACGCCGCCGCGCTGGAACGAATCGGCGCGGAACCGGTCTTGGTGCGATCGCCCGCCGACCTGGACGCCGTCGCCGCCCTGATCATCCCCGGGGGCGAGTCGACGACGATGGGGAAGCTCGCCGACCGGTACGGGCTCATAGAGCCGCTTCGGGGGCGCATCGCAGGCGGCATGCCCGTGCTGGGAACCTGTGCGGGCATGATCCTGCTCGCCACGGGGACCACCTCGCCGGTGCATCAGCACCAGCTGGGGGTGCTCGACGTGATCGTGGAGCGGAACGCCTTCGGCCGCCAGGTCGAGTCGTTCGAGGTGGCACTCGACGTGAAGGGATTCGATGAGCCCATGTGGGGGGTGTTCATCAGAGCGCCGCGGGTCGCCGACGTCGGGGCCGGGGTGGACGTGCTCGCCGAGATCGACGGGCGGCCGGTGATGGTGCGTCAGGGCGCCATCGTCGCGACGTCGTTCCACCCGGAGCTCACGGGGGACGACCGGCTGCATACACTGATCCTCCAGATGGCAGGGGAGTCCTGATGTCCGGGCATTCCAAGTGGTCCACCATCAAGCACAAGAAGGGCGCCAAGGACGCTCGGCGCGGCAAGCTGTTCGCCAAACTGGCGCGCGCCATCGAGGTCGCCGCACGGGAAGGCGGCGGTGATCCCGCCTCGAACGCCACGCTCGCCCAGGCGATCGACAAGGCGAAGTCGTACTCGATGCCCAACGACAACATCGACCGGGCGGTCAAGCGGGGGACCGGCGAGACCGGGGCGACCCAGTACGAGGAGATCTGGTACGAGGGCTATGCGCCGGGCGGGATCGCCGTCTACGTGCAGGTGCTCACCGACAACCGGAACCGGGCCGCCTCCGATGTGCGGTCCACCTTCAGCCGCAACAACGGCAACCTCGGCGAGCCGGGGTCGGTGGCGTACCTCTTCGCCCAGAAGGGGTACCTGCTCGCCACCGGCGACGAGGACGATGTGATGCTCGCCGCCCTCGATGCAGGAGCCGAGGACGTGCGAGCCTCCGGCGACCAGTGGGAGGTCGTGTGCGCCCCGTCCGACGTGCGGTCGGTGAAGGCGTCCCTCGAGGAATCCGGCATCACCGTCGAATCGGCGGAGGTGACCCAGATGCCGGCGACGACGATCGAACTCGGCGAGCAGAACGCCCGGGCGGTGCTGCGCCTCGTGGATGCCCTCGAAGACCTCGACTACGTCCAGGCGGTGTACGCCAACTTCGACATCAGCGACGACGTGCTGGCGGCGGTCGCCGGCTGATCAGCCGAAGTCGCCGGCCGACCAGCCGCAATTGTCGGCCGACCGGCCGAAGTCCGTCGGCTGATCAGCCGAAGTCGCCGGCTGATCGGCCGGAATCGACCGCCGAGCCGGTGGGAATCCGCCTGAGTGTCCGGCGGTCCGGGTAGGGTATCGAACACATGTTTGTCCTCGGCATCGACCCGGGCCTCTCGGTCACCGGCTACGGGGTGGTCGCCGACGAGGGCGGCCGGTACCGGGCGGTGGCCGCCGGCGCCATCACGACGCCCGTCGACCTGCCGCTCGCGGCGCGGCTCTGTGAGCTGAGCGACGACCTCGAAGCGCTGCTGGCCCAGTACCGGCCGGCGGAGGTCGCCATCGAGCAGGTGTTCGTGAACCGCAACCTGCAGACCGCCACCCAGGTGGGGAGGGCTTCTGGGGTCGCCATCCTCGCCGCAGGGCGCGCCGGCCTCCCGGTCTACGAATACACCCCCTCCGCGGTCAAGATGGCGGTCGTGGGGGTCGGCGATGCACCCAAGTCCCAGGTCCAGACGATGATCGCCCGGCGGCTGGGGCTGGACACGGCGCCCCGGCCCGCCGACGCGGCCGACGCGCTCGCCGTGGCGCTGTGTCATCTGCAGGCTGCGGGCGCCCGGCTCGCCGGGAGGGCCGGGCCGTGATCGGCCGGCTCACCGGGACGCTCACGGCCCGCGGTGTCGACGCGGTCGTCGTGGAGGTGGGAGGGGTCGGCTTCGAGATCGGAGTCTCCCCGCGCCACCTCGCCGAACTGCCGCCCGTGGGCTCCGAGGTGGTGGTCCACACCCACCTGCACGTCCGGGAGGACCATCTGGCGCTGTACGGGTTCCCGTCTTCGGACGAGCGCGACCTCTTCCGCGTCTTGCTGGGCGCCAGCGGGGTGGGCCCCAAGGTGGCACTCGCCATCCTGGCGACCCTGCCGCCGCCGGCGCTGCGGCGGGCGGTGCTCGCCGAAGACACGGCCACCCTCACCACGGTGCCCGGAATCGGTCCGCGGACCGCGCAGCGGCTCGTCATCGACCTGCGGGCCCGCCTGGAACTCCCAGACGGGGAACTGGTCGGGGGCGGCTCGGTGCTCGCCGAAGTACGGGGCGCCCTGGAGGGCTTGGGTTACCAGGCCTCCGAGATCCGGGAGGCGCTCGCCGGGCTCGACGGCGGCGGCGACGCCGCCGACCTGCTCAGGGCCGCCCTGCAGCGCCTCGGAGGTGCCTCATGAGGGAGGAGGGGCTGCTGGGGGCGTCCCGTGCCGTGGACGACGATGCCTTCGAGGCGGGGCTGCGGCCCCGCCGCATGGAGGACTTCGTGGGTCAGGCCGAGCTCAAAGAGCGGCTCGCCATCCTGGTCGAGGCAGCCCGGGGGCGTGCCGAACCACTCGACCACGTGCTGTTCAGCGGTCCGCCCGGCCTCGGCAAGACCACGCTGGCCGGGATCCTCGCTTCCGAGATGGGGAGCCGCCTCCGGGCGACGTCGGGTCCCGCCCTGGAGCGCGCCGGCGACCTGGCC
>CAYXHU010000299.1:0-3324 GCA_964464675.1 uncultured Acidimicrobiia bacterium | reverse complement strand
CCGGCGGCGGCGAGGCCGGCCGTCGGGCCGAACAGCGCCCGGGCCAGGAGCCAGGTGACCAGGATCAACAGGAGCATGAACCCGACGGACACGAGCCGGAGGTAGGGGGCGGTCGACCCCAGCGGCCACATCACCCGGAGCAGCCACGGAAGCCCGGGGGCCCGGTAGTCATCCCAGTACGCACCCGGCGAGGTCCCGTCGTGGAAGTCGCGCCCCCTGAGCGCGTACACCGCCTCGTCGTGGCCGAGGGGGCCTCCTCCCTTGATGATCACCGCCGCGGCCAACGTGTACAGGAGCAGGATGAGCCCGAGCCACAGCCACTCGGTGCGTCCCGGTGCCCCACCGATGGAGAAGCGACGATCCGACACGACTCCGATGCTATGCCTCGGCGCCTCCGGAGGCGTCACCAGCCGAGATGGGCGACGAGCGCATCCATCGTCGCCGGGATCGGGTCGGGTTCGGGTACGCCCAATAGCGCGGTCCCCGGGTCCTTCAGCCCGTGGCCGGTCAGCGTGCAGACGATCGGCCCTTCGGGGAGGCGCTGTCGAAACGCGAGCACCCCCGCCACGGAGGCGGCCGACGCCGGCTCGGCGAACACGCCTTCGCGCGCCGCGATGAGCCGGTAGGCCTCGAGGATCTGCTCGTCGCTCACCGCTTCGATGATCCCACCGGATTCGTCCCGGGCGGCGACCGCCCCGGCCCAGGACGCCGGCGAACCGATTCTGATCGCGGTGGCGATCGTCTCGGGTCGTGCCACCGGCTCACCGCGTACGATCGGAGCCGCCCCGGCAGCCTGGAACCCCCACATGCGGGGCGTCTCACCGGCGGCCCGGTAGCCCTTCCAGTGTGCGGTGATGTTCCCGGCGTTCCCGACGGGCAGAGCATGCACGGCCGGGGGCCCGCCGAGCGCCTCGCTCACCTCCCAGGCCGCGGTCTGCTGGCCGATGATCCGGTACGGGTTGACGGAGTTGACGAGCACGATGTCGTACTCGGCGGTGACCTTGCGCACCAGTTCGAGTGCGTCGTCGAAAGATCCGTCGACGGCGACGACCCGGGCGCCGTGGCGGATCGCCTGGGACAGTTTGCCGAGGGCCACATTGCCCGCCGGGAGGATCACCAGGCACTCGAGGCCGGCCTTGGCGGCGTACGCCGCCGCCGAGGCCGACGTGTTGCCGGTCGAGGCGCAGGCCACGGCTCGCGCCCCCTCCTCGACCGCCTTGCTCACCGCCAGCGTCATCCCCCGGTCCTTGAACGAACCGGTCGGGTTCACGCCGTCGAACTTCAGGAGCACCGGGCGATCGACCAGCGAGGAGAGGTGGGGGGCGGGGAGGAGCGGCGTGTTCCCCTCCAGCAGGGTCACGATCGGCGTGGCGTCGGTGACCGGGAGGCGGTCCCAGTACCTCGTGAGCAGCCCGGGCCAGGCGTTCATCTCTCCTCGCTCTGGACCCGGATGGTTGCGGCCACCTCGCGTACGACGGAGAGGTGGCGCAGGGCGCCCACTGCGGCCCGCTGATGGGCCTCCGGAGCGTCGTGGGTGACGAGCAGCAGCGTGGCGGACTCGCCCCGGCCTTCCTGGCGGACCGACTTGATGCTGACCCCGGCCGTCCCGAAGGCGGCGGCGATCCGAGCGAGCACCCCCGGGCGGTCGGCGACCTCGAGTCGCACGTACCACTTGGTCGCCACCTCGGCGAAGTCGACGACGTCGCCGGGCGCGACCCGAATGCGGGGAGCCACCTGTGACCCGGACAGGAGCTCCCGGGCGGCGTCGATGACGTCGCCGAGCACGGCCGTGGCGGTCGGCTCGCCTCCGGCGCCGGGCCCGGCGAACAGCAGCTCACCCACCGAGGGGCCTTCGATGAAGATCGCGTTGGTGGCTCCCCTGATGGACGCCAGAGGATGGGCGAACGGCACCATGGCGGGGTGCACCCGGGCGCTGACCCCGCCGCCGATCCGCTCGGCCACGGCGAGGAGCTTCACCGTGTAGCCCAGTTCGGCGGCGAATTCGAGGTCGGCCGTGGCGATCCCGGAGATGCCTTCGGTGTGCACCCGGGACGGGCCCACCCAGACTCCGAAGGCCAGGCCCGCCAGGATCGTCGCCTTGGCGGCGGCGTCGGCGCCGCTCACGTCGGCCGTCGGATCGGCCTCCGCGTAGCCCAGGTCCTGGGCTTCGGCGAGCGCCTCGGCGTAGTCGCGTCCCGCCTCGGTCATCGACGTGAGGATGAAGTTCGTGGTCCCGTTCACTATCCCGAGCACCCGAGTGATCCGCTCCCCGGCCAGAGTCTCCGAGAGCGGTCGGATGATCGGGATGCCGCCTCCCACGGCGGCTTCGAACAGCAAGGGGACCCCCGCTTCGGTGGCGGCGGCGATGAGCTCGGGTCCGCGGGCTGCGATGAGCTCTTTGTTGGCCGTGACCACCGGCTTCCCGGCCCGCAGCGCCGCCAGCACCAGATCCCCGGCGGGATCGGTGCCCCCCATCACCTCGACGATCAGGTCGATGTCCGGGTCGGCGATCAGGTCTCCTGCGGCATCGGTGAGGATGCCCTCGGGGAGCGCGAAGCTCCTGGCTTTGTCGAGTGAGCGAACCGCCACCCGCCGGACTTCCAGGTCGAGCCCGGTTCGGTCAGCCACCACGGCCCCCTCGTCGATGAGCCGGCGCACCAGCGTGCCGCCGACGGTGCCTGCCCCAAGAATCCCGATCCCGACGGCCATGGTGCGACCTCCTCCTACATGCGGTCCGGAGCCGAGATGCCGAGGACGCCGAGGACGGCGAGCAGCGCACTCTTGGCGGCTTCGACCAGCCAGAGCCGGGCCTGGGTGAGCGATTCGTCCCCGGTGACGATCCGGCAGTCGGTGTAGAAGCGGTGGAACGCGGTGGCCAGATCCAGGCCGAACCCGGCGACCTTGTGGACCGCTCGGCGTGCTGCTGCGTCGCGCATCTCCTCGCGTACCCGGTCGATCTGCTCGAGCAGAGCACGCTCGGCAGGATCGGCCAGGAGGGTGAGGTCGGCTTCGCCGAGAGGACGGCGCGCTACGCCCTCTGCTGCCGCGAAGTCCTCGAGGCTTCGCATCCGGGCATGGGCGTACTGGAGGTAGTACACCGGGTTGTCCATGCTCTTGCGTTTCGCTTCTTCGAGATCGAAGGTGATCGCCGTGTCGGGACTGACCGCCGCCAGGTACCAGCGGGTCGCGTCGGCACCGACCTCCTCGAGCACCTCACGAAACGTGATGAACTCGCCCGCCCGGGTGGACATCCGCAGCGGCTCTCCTCCCCTGGCCACGTTCACCATCTGCGTGATCACGATCTCGAGCGCATCCGGGTCGAAG
>CAYXHU010000298.1:0-3331 GCA_964464675.1 uncultured Acidimicrobiia bacterium | reverse complement strand
GACCATCCGGGCCAGCAGCCCGGCTCCGTAGCCGCCGTCGAACGAGCCGACCTTGGGACCGGTCTGGCCGAACACCGCGTTGTCGGCGGCGATCGTGAGATCGCACACCAGGTGGAGGATGTGGCCGCCGCCGATCGCGTAGCCCTTCACCATGGCGATGATCGGCTTCGGGAGGCGGCGCATCTGGATCTGCAGGTCGAGGACGTTGAGGCGGGGCGTCCCCTGCGGGTCCACGTATCCGGCGTCTCCGCGGATTCTCTGGTCGCCGCCGCTGCAGAAGGCCAGGTCGCCGGCGCCCGTGAGGATGATCACGCCGATGCCCTGGTCGTTGCGCGCCCGTTCGAACGCATCCGACAGCTCGAACAGGGTCGTGGGACGGAACGCGTTGCGCACCTCGGGGCGGTCGATGGTGATCTTGGCGATCCCGTCGATCGTCTCGTAGCGGATGTCCGTGTAGTCGCCGGACTGCTGCCATTCGTCGGACATGGTGCTCCCCGGTGGAGGCCTCTGCGGTGCCGGTACTGTAGTGAGGCCCGTGGACTGGCTGAGATCCGCCGCCGTCGAGACTCCGGAGGCACCTGCGCTGATCGCAGGGGCCGACGTCGTCCCCTATGCGGACCTCGACTCGGCTGCGACCGCGATCGCCGGAGCCTTCTCGCTCTCCGGGGTCGATGTCGGATCCCGCGTGGCGGTATGGGGCGCCCCCGAGCCGCGCACCGTCGCGGCCATCTGGGGCATCTGGAGGGCCGGTGCCGAGCCGGTGATCCTCACGCCCGGCCTGCCGGCGATGCATGCCGCCCGGCTCGTCGAGCGCGCCGGCGTCGTCGTGCTGTGGGACAGGGCAGACGACGAGCTGGGCCCGCCCCGGCCGGGCGGATTCGTCCCCGAATGCTGGGGCCCGCCCGATGCGGGGTCGCGGCTGATCGTGTTCACGACCGGCAGCAGGGGCGATCCGAAGGGAGTGGTGATCACCGGGGCGATGGTGCAGGCGTCGGTCGAGGCCTCCCGGCTGCGCCTCGGGAACGGCGCGGAGGATCGATGGCTGGCTGCGCTCCCGCTGTCACACGTGGCCGGCATGTCGATCCTGTGGCGAGCCGCGCGGGACGGCGCGCCGGTGGTCCTGGAACGGTGGTTCGACGCGGCGCGGGCGGCGCGGCTGCTCGCCGTCGGAGCCGTCGCCTACACCTCGCTGGTTCCGACGATGCTGCGCCGGGTGCTCGACGCGGGCCCGGAGCGCTACCACCCGGACGTGCGGGGGGTGCTCGTCGGCGGGGGGCCCGTGGAGGAGAGCCTCATGGCGCGGGCGCTCGACGCCGGACTGCCGGCGCTGGCGACCTACGGGCTGACCGAGACCGTGGGCCAGGTGGCGACGGTGGCTCCCGGAGAGGAGCGCGCCTCGCTCGGCACGGTCGGCCGTCCCCTCGATGGGATCGACGTCAGGGTGGTCGGCCCCGACCGGCTCCCGGTGCCCGGCGGCGCGGCCGGCCGGATCGAGGTGCGCGGGCCGACGGTGACGCCCGGCTACCTCGGCGAACCGGCCCGCGATGCCGGCGAATGGTTCCGGACCGGAGACGTGGGGATGTTTGGCGATTCCGGGGCCCTCAGCGTGCTCGGACGAGCCGACGACGTGATCGTGACCGGAGGCGAGAACGTTCATCCCGCGCAGGTGGAAGCCGTGGTGCGGTCGATCCCGGGAGTCGCCGACGTTCGGGTGTACGGGGAGGACGACGAGGAGTGGGGCCGGGTGGTCGTGGCGGACCTCGTGGTCGATCCCGACGGGTTGGGTGAGGTGCAGGCTCGTGCCCGGGCCGGACTGCCCGGGTTCATGGTGCCGAAGCGATGGCGGGTGGTGGACCGGATCGAGAGGAACTGGAAGGGCTGAGCCTACGGCGTCTCGTCACGGACGCACCGCACCAGGTTGTCGATGCGGACCACGTCGCCTTGTGGGCCACGGCCGTACGGGTAGGCGCTCGCATCACCGGACTTCGGATCGCTGCGTTGCGCGCCTGCGCCGTGCACGTCGAGGAGCGTGAGTTCGCCCTGCGGGCCGCTCATCCACCCCAGCGCCTCGCCGAAGGCGAGATACACCGCGTTCGCGCCCGACTGCCGGGACGCATGCGTCGTAGAGGTCCAGTAGAAGCCGAAGTTGGTGCTTCCCCCCTCGTCGATGATCGCCGTCGCCTCGAACACCGGATCGATGGCGGCCGACCCGCTCGTGGACGGGGACCTGGTGTAGTCGACGATGCTCTGCAGTTCCTTGGCGTCGGGGAGCCGCCAGTCGTCGTAGCCACCCACGTCGAGGGCTTCGCAGTACTCGAGCGATGCGGACCAGTCCATGCCCGTTCCGGAGTCGGCGTGCTGCCACATCAACCCGGTGGCCAGGTCGGACACCGTCCCGTCTCCGTTGTCCACGAAGTCGTTGACGCCGTAGTCGGGATTCCCGCGCACGTACAGCACGAAGAACTCCTTCTCGCCGCCCTGGGGATCCGAGATCGGATAGCCCTTGATCCTCCCGTCGGCGAAGTTGACTCCGAACACCGTCGCGTCGCCCCCCATCGTCGTGTTCACGTACTCGGTGCCGCTCACGTACTGGCTGTCGATGACCCGCTCTCCCGTGTCGGGATCGCCGTAGGAGAACTCGAAGTAGTCGGTGTCGATGAACGGGACGTTGCCGCAGCCGGACGAATCGGTGCAGTTGCTCGGGTCGGTCCCGGAGAACAGGATCAGTGAGTAGAGCTCCTCGATGGTGGGGAGCCGCCAGTCGTCGTAGCCGGCGAGATCGAGCGCGTCGGCTCCGGCAACTGCCTGCGCGTAGGTCGTCTTCTCTCCCGGGTCCTGGCGCCACATCAGCCCTGTGTTGAGGTCGGTGACCGTCCCGTCACCGTTGTCCGTGTAGGAGGGTTGGGCGCCCTCGTACGAGGCGTCTTGTCCGAACCAGGCCTCCCCGGGGTTCGGGCAAGTCATGATGCCCTCGTCGTCGTAACACTCGGTCTGGCCGGTGTCGACCACGACGTACGACGTCCTTGCGTCGCCCTCGGCCGTGCTCTGCTGCGGCGCCGGGCCGGTCGTGCCCTCCGACGCCCCGGCAGCGCCCGCCCAGCATGCTGTGGTCGCCAGGCCGATCGCGGCGGTGGCGAGGATCGCTCGGGTTCGCATCTCCCACTCCTCTCGTCACCGTCAGGTTCGGCGGCCCCGGTTAGGGAACTGTGAGGCTCGGGTGAGAAGCGCAGTCGGGAGTGCTGCGCGAGGTGCGACCGGGAGGGATCAGTCGGCCGGGTGTCCGACCGGGATGAGGTAGAGCGGCTCGTGGTCGGAGGGCACCCCCAGCACC
>CAYXHU010000297.1:0-3339 GCA_964464675.1 uncultured Acidimicrobiia bacterium | reverse complement strand
CTCGCCGAGGTCACCGGCGAGAGTCACATGGTCGCCGAAGGGATCCGGACGACGCCGGCGGTGCTGGCACTCGCCGAACGGCACGGCATCGAGATGCCGATCGCCGCCATGGTCGGCGCCGTGCTGAACGAAGGGCGGTCACCGGGGGACATGGTGCGCGAGCTCATGAGCCGTCAGGCCAAGTCGGAGGTCGAGACGCTCGGATAGCCCCGGTCAAGGGCTCCCTGCGCGCTGCCGATACCCATTGGTGACCATGTCGCCTCGGATCATGCGCGTACTGGCCGTGATCGCCCTGCTCGCCGGGCAGGCGCTCGCCGGCGCGCCCGGAGCCGCCGCCGACGTGGGGCCTCACTCCTACGGCGACATGGTCGACTACCCCATGGTGTTCCCGCTGGCCCCCGACGCCGGCCAGGAGTACTGGTACACCGACACGTTCTACGCACCGCGATCCGACGGGGACCACCACGCCCAGGACCTCATGACCGACAAGATGGTCCCGGTCGTCGCGGCGGCCGGCGGCACCGTCGAGTACGTCAACTGGAACCGGGGAAGCTGCTGCTCGGTGACCGTGGTCCACGACGACGGATGGGAGTCGTGGTACATCCACCTCAACAACGACACCCCCGGCACCGACGACGGGCTCGGCTGGGGCATCGCCTCCGGGATCGAACCGGGCGTGCACGTCGATGCCGGGCAGTTGCTCGGATGGGTCGGCGACAGCGGCAACGCCGAAGAGACCCCGCCGCACCTGCACTTCGAGCTGCGCGACCCCTACGGCGTCATCGTGAACCCCTACGAGGCGCTGCGCGCCGCCGAAGAGGCGATCCCGCAGCCGACTCCGACCGGCTACGGCGAGATGGTCGAGTACCCGATGGTGTTCCCGCTGGCTCCCGACGCCGGACAGGCGTACTGGTACACCGACACGTTCTGGGATGCCCGCCCGGGCGGGGAGCACCACGCTCAGGACCTCATGACCGACAAGATGGTCCCCGTCGTGGCCGTCGCCAGCGGCTGGGTCGGCGCGGCCGGCGACGGCACGTGCTGCGCCGTGATCATCGACCACGACGACGGATGGCAGTCCAGGTATCTGCACCTCAACAACGACACCCCCGGCACCGACGACGGGCTCGGCTGGGGCATCGCCCCCGACGTGTACCCCGGCGCCCACGTGGAGGCCGGCGAGCTGATCGGCTGGGTGGGGGACAGCGGCGACGCCGAGAACGGGCCGCCGCACCTGCACTTCGAGCTGCGCGATCCCTCCGGCGTGGTCGTCAACCCCTATGAGGCGCTGGTCTGGGCCGAGGACCACGACCCCCGGCCGACCTGCAACGGCGAGTACGCCACCATCCTCGACACCAACGGCGACCGGGTGATCATCGGCACCGAGGGCCGGGACGTGATCGTCGGCACCGACGGCGCCGACTACATCGAGGGCGGCGGGGGCGACGACGTGATCTGCGGGCTCGACGGAGACGACACGCTGGTCGGCGGCCCGGGGGACGACCTCATCATCGGCGGCCCCGGGAACGACCAGATCGACGGCGGCGCGGGAGTGGACCTCATCAAGGGCAACGAGGGCGCCGACACGATCAGGGGCGGCGCCGGGGCCGACAAGATCAGGGCCGGATCGGGTGACGACGTCGTCTACGGCGAGGCCGGCTGGGATCGGATCCGCGCCCAGGCAGGCGACGATCTCGTGCACGGTGGCGACGGCAACGACCGCCTCCTCGGCCTGGCGGGCGACGACCGCCTCTACGGCGACGAAGGGGACGACCGCCTGTTCGGAGGGCCCGGCGTCGACACGTGTCTCGGGGAGAACCTGCAGGCCTGCGAGCTCTGACCCGGCTCACCCCGGAGCCAGCGCCCGGGCTTCCTCGGCCAGCATCGGCACCAACGGTGCGAGGGCGGCGAAGCGCGCATCGCTGGTCTGGCCGCGCAGGAACCGGATGTAGATCTGCTGGACGATCACCGCGATCCGGAACCTGGCGAACCCGTGGTAGTAGTCGATGCCGGAGACGTCGAACCCGGCCGACGCGGCGTAGCGTTCCACCAGTTCCTCCCGGCTCATCTGGCGGCTCAGCGTGACCCCGGCGACCCCAGGCAGGTCGTGGATCGCATCCCCAGGTTCGGCCCAGTACGCCAGCGCCGTCCCGAGGTCGACGAGCGGGTCGCCGAGGGTCGCCATGTCCCAGTCGAGGACCGCCGCCACGGACCCGTCTCCCGCGATCATCAGGTTGTCGAGCTTGAAGTCGTTGTGGAGGAGCACGGCGGCCTGCGGGGCGGGGACGGAGGCCGCGAACCGCTGCGCAGCCTCCTCCATCGCCGGGATCTCGCGGTCCGCCGCCCGATGCCACCGGTCGACCCACCCGGCCACCTGCCGTTCCAGGAACCCGTCGGGTCGGCCCAGGCCGTCGAGGCCCAGTGCCCGGTAGTCCACCCCGTGGAGCGCAGCGAGCGTGTCCACCACACCCTCGGCGACACGCCGGCGAAAGGCATCGTCGCCGGGCAGGTCGTCCGGCCACGACTCCCTGATCACCCGGCCGCGGCGCCGTTCCATCACGAAGAACGCCTTGCCCATCACCGACTCGTCCTCGCACAGGGCCAGGGCACGCGGCGCCGGCGCGAACACCCGGTGGAGCACCGACAACACGGCGTACTCGCGCCGCATGTCGTGCGACCCGGGAGCCACGGGGCCAAGCGGCGGCCGGCGCAGCACCAGCTCGGTCGCTCCGCCCCGGGCTAGGTACGTCAGATTGGCCTTTCCTCCCGGGAACTGCTCGAAGGCGATCGGGGCGTCTTCGACGGTCTCCGGGAGACTCTCGCGCAGGTACGCGGCGACGCGCTCGGTGTCGAACTGCTCCTCTGGGCGAATGGGGGCGGTGTCGCTCGCCACACTGGGGATGCTACGTGGCGTTCCGGGCTGCTTCAGCCGGCGACCACCCTCCAGGCGAGGATGACCAGCACGATCACGCCGATCGCCGGCACGAGCACCCACGCGGTCTCCGCGGGCCCCTTGGGACGAGCGGTGAAGAGGACGGCGGCCTGGGCGATCAGCACCAACACGGCCGCGATCACGAAGACGACGAGGTCGGCGTCCACCCGGCCGATGGTACCGGGGCCGTCAGAGGACGAAGACGTCGAGGGCGAGCGCCGAGAACAACAGCGTCAGATACACATTGGAGAACTGGAACACGTTCATGGCACGCCGGTGGTCGCGCCGCATCCGCAGCGCCTCGATCACGAATCCGCCCCCGAGCACCCCGGCGGCCGCCAGGTATACCCAGCCGAGCCCGGCGACGGGATGGAGCAGGAGCGTCACCCCCGCCAGCAGCACCGCGT
>CAYXHU010000296.1:0-3349 GCA_964464675.1 uncultured Acidimicrobiia bacterium | reverse complement strand
GCTGTTGGGTCAACGTGCTGCCGCCGCTGACAATCTTTCCACCGGCGCGCATGTGCGGGTCGAGGCGATCACCCCGATCGAGGACCCGGTGCTGCAGGACCGCCTCGAGGAGATCCTGCAGGTGTCGCTGGCAGACGACTGCCTCGCATGGGAGCTCTCCGGCGACGGCACCTGGACGAAGCGGCCGACCCGCGTCGGTATGCACCTCCATGATCGCCTCAAGCAACTGGCTCGTGCCAGGGCGGCGGGCGCCGGACCGGACCCGGGCGCCGCCGTCACCGCCGAGGACGTCGTCGTGGCCGCCGGGGGTCTCGTCACCCGGGAGGTCTACGGGACCCCGGAGGTTCTGCTGGTCCACCGGCCCAGGTACGACGACTGGTCGTTCCCCAAGGGGAAGCTGGCCGACGGGGAGACGGAGGCAGAAGCTGCCCTGCGTGAGGTCCGGGAGGAGACCGGGCTCCACTGCCGGCTCGGGACCGAGATCGGGCAGATCGCCTACCGGGACCGCGACGGCACCAGGAAGGTGGTCCGGTACTGGGAGATGACGGCCGGTGAGGGGGAATTCGCCCCCAACGACGAAGTCGACCGGGCCGACTGGGCACCACTCCCGGAGGCGCTGCGCTCGCTCACCTACGACCGCGACCGGGCCTTGCTGCGCGCCTGGGCGGAGTCGGATCGCTGACGCCCCGCCGGAACGCTCACGACGGCATCTCCGGCCGCAACCCGCCCTCCGTCATCCAGCGGACCGTCGCCGACACCAGGCCGTCGAGCACGTCACCTTCGCCGACGCCGAGGCGCTTCGGAACCCGGAACGAATGATCGGCCTCCGGCACCCGGTGCAGTGAAGCCCAGCGGAGCCTGCCGACGAGGGCCTCGAGCAGTCCGAGGGGGGCGAGCCGGTCCCGCGTCCCCGTGACGAACAGCATCGGCGCCGCGATGGCCTCGAGGTGATCGGTGGCACGCGGCTCCGACTTCCCCGGCGGCACGAGCGGGTAGCCGTAGTACACCAACCCGACGGTTGATGCGTCGAACGCAGCCAGGTGCGACGCCATGCGTCCCCCCATCGACTTCCCGGCCAGCACGACCCGCCGGTCGTAGCGAGCCAGGCGCGCCAGGGCCGCCCGATGACAGGCCAACAGGACCTCGGAACGGTCCGGGGCACGCCGGCCTCCCTCGATGTACGGGTAGTCGAACGTCATCGTGAGATGACCGGCAGCAGCCAGCCGATTGCGCACCCCGGCCATGAACGGGTGGTCCTGGCCGGCGCCCGCTCCGTGGGCCAGCAGGATCGCCGGGCCGACGTGCCGTTCGGGCACCGCCAACTGAGCGGTCACCTTGAGGCCCGGACGCCACTCGATGCGCAGCCGCCTGGTCACCGTCGCTCCCGTCGCTTTCGTCCGAGGCTACCGGCTGCGCCGGGCGACGCTACGCTGCCGAACCCGATGCGGATTCGTGTCTTCTCCAATCCTGCCAAGCTCGCCGACTCGGCCGCCGCCGAGATCGCCGCGTGGCTGCAGGTGGACGCCGAGCATCCCACCGTGGGCCTCGCCGGCGGGTCGACGCCCCGGGCCACCTACGAGGCTCTCCGGACGCTCGGGGCGGCGCCGTGGAACCGAGTCCACGTCTGGATGACCGACGAGCGGTTCGTCCCCCCCGGCGACCTCGAGCACAACGGCACCATGGCCCGGACGGCTCTGCTGGACCACGTCGGTGCCGCCTTCCACGACGTCCCGTACCGGGCGGGCGACCCGCAGGGCTGCGCCGCCGACTACGAGGAAGACCTGCGCGGATTCCTCCCGGATTCGCGAAGCGGACCGGTGCCCGGCCTCGTCATCCTCGGTCTGGGAGCGGACGGCCATACTGCGTCCCTCTTCACGGGATCCGAGGTCCTCGACTTGTCCCGGCGCGGCTACGCGGCCACGTGGGTGAAGCACCTGGGTGCCTGGAGGCTCACCGCGACGCTCCCCCTCCTCGCCGCCGCACGGCGCACGATGTTCATCGTGTCCGGTGCCTCCAAAGCGAGCGTCGTGGCCCGGGTGCTCGATCCGTCCGCCCAGGACCCAGCGGCACTCGTGAGCAGGGCGTCGCGGGACGCGGTGTGGCTGCTCGACCAGGGGGCCGCCGGGGATCTCGAGCTCTGAGGACCGACCCCCGTCAGGGGGAATCGCCGAGGAGCAGCTGCAGCAGCCACCGCGACAGCAGGCTGCGCGGCTCCCGGCCGGCGATCGTGCTCAAGGCCTCCGCCTGGAGGGCTCCCGGGTCGCATCCCAACCGGGCGGACTCCCGGTCCAGCTCGACCCCGACCGTCTCCAGCTCGAGCAGGTCCTCGGGCCATGTCGTACGGTCCGAGAAGGTCGCCGCGTCGAGCTCGTCGAGCTCGTCGAGCACGTCGCCAAGCAGCCCCGCCAGCCGGTCCGCCACGTCGCGGCATGCCTGCTCCGGATCGACGGTGGTGGTCGCGGCGGCGGTCGTCGTCGTGGCGGCGGCGGTCGTCGCGCTGCCCGACGAGGGATCGGTCTGCGTCGAATCGCACGCCGCGGCGACGACCACGACGGCGAGGAGCAGGCGGATGCTGCGCACAGCGGGAGGGTACCGCGGTCGCCCTCGGATCAGCGCCCCGCGACGTCGATCACGTCGCCGTCGACGATGAGCTCGTCGAGGATCCCGACGATCACCGCCCGGATCGGCGCGTGCACGTCACCGACCACCTGGCGGGCAGAGTTGCCCTCGTCGATGATCAGGACGGTCTCGCCGCGGCCTGCATCCACGGCGTCCACGCAGATCAGGTAGTCGCCGCTGTCCTCACCACGCTCGTCGAGCATGTCGCAGATGAGCAGCCGACGATCGTCGTAGATCGGGTGGTTGATCGTGGACACCACCGTGCCCGACACGCGACCGATCTTCATCCGCTCCGCTCCGCTTCGTCGACGATGCCCACGATGGCGTGGTCCACCGGCACGAACGGTTCGGGGCATGCCAGGGCGGCCTCCCGGCTGGCGACGATGTAGACCAGCTCACCCGGGCCGGCCATCGCCACCGCGTCGGCGGCCACCACCGGCCGGCCCTTCGGGCGCCGGTCGCGATCGAGCGGCTGGACGATGAGGAACTTCACCCCTTCCAGGCCCTCGTATTTCACGGTGGCCACGACCGTCCCGACGACCTCAGCCAGCTGCATCGCCGCTCTCGCGTCCTGCTCGGGGACCGAACCGGGGGTGATCCCAGAGGTTCTCACCCATCTCGACGTGAAGCCCGGAGATCACCGAAGCCCGCACCAGGTGCCCGTGCGGCACCCTGCCCGAGCCGATTTCGACGGCGGCCTCGACGTCGGAGACGGTGCCTCCGAAGAGGA
>CAYXHU010000295.1:0-3354 GCA_964464675.1 uncultured Acidimicrobiia bacterium | reverse complement strand
TCTGGGATCTGGTTTATTCTGATCAAAGCCCATAGCCTCCAGATTATAGGCTAGAGCCATTAACTGAGTGTAATAAACGATGGGAATGTTCTCGAAGCGACTGTAGTGCTTCATTACCTCGTCCTGCCGGTCACCGAGGTTATATTCACATAGGGGGCAAGCGGTGGCAACTATATCGGCCCTCGCCTCCTGCGCCGGAGCCGGCAGCCCGAGCGTCGCGGCAAGCCGCTCCGCCTCGCCGAGAGGATCGGCCAGAACGTCCTCGAACGCCACGACGACCGGGTCTACGCCGTCCAGCCAGGCGTCGGCGGTGTATCTCACGAAGAGCGCCGCAGCGCGTTCTGCTCCCATCCGGTCTCGCCGCTCGAGCGAACGGGCCACTGCAGCAGGGTTCCGGACGCACACCACGGTGCGTCTGATCGGGACGGCGTCACGCCAGAAGGGAAGCAGCACCGAGGCACGCGGGTCCTTGAACATGCGAACCTCACCGCTGAACCCGTGCTCGGCGATCTCGGCGGCGCGCCGCCGGAAGGGATCCAGGCGACGCAGCCGCTGCCACCCTTCGGTGAGCTCCGGCGGGTCGTTCCAGCGCCCTCCGAGCGCTCCCAACAGGTCGTCGTTGAGTTGGGCGATCGGCATGTGCTCCCAGAACCCGCTCGGGTTGTCCTCCTTGGGCGGCATGAGCTCGTCTTCGGGGCCGATGTCCGCACCGAGGAGGTTCACGATGCGCGCCACGAGCGACGTGCCGCTGCGATGCATGCCGGTGATCGCGATGAACTCCACGAATGAGACCCGAGGTGAGAGGGTGAACCGGCCACCATCCTAGATGTGGCGCACCCGGCGACCTCACCGGACGGGGCCGCGCCGCCCGGACGAGCGGGTCATGTCCTCCGCCGGGGTGCCACGATCAGTGACCCATCCGGCCCGCGCAGCACCGAGACCCGGGCTCCCGGGAACCGCTTCAGGTGCCGGTCCGTCAAGACGTCGCTCGGGCTCCCGTCCGCCACCACCCTGCCACCGTCGAGCAGGACGAGACGATCGGCGTACTGCGCGGCCATCGTGAGGTCGTGGACTGCGGAGAGCACCGCAATCCGGCGTTCCCGGCGCATGCCCTGCACCAGGTCGAGCACCGTCTGCTGATGCCCGATGTCGAGCGCCGTGGTCGGCTCGTCGAGCAGCAAGATGGGCGAGTCCTGGGCGAGCGCCCTCGCCAGCACCACGCGCTGGCGCTCGCCGCCGGACAGCCGGCCCAGCCGGCGCCCCGCCAGCTCGCCTCCTTCCAGGCGTCGCAGCGCTTCGGCCGCCACCTCGAGGTCGTGTTCACTCTCACTTGCCCAGTAGCCGAGGTGCGGCGTGCGCCCCAGGAGCACGTAGTCCCCGGCCGTCATCTCGTCGGGCAGCACCGGAGACTGCGGTACCACCGCCACCCGGCGGGACCGGGCCCGGCGTGACAGCGACGCCGCTGGCCGATCTCCGAGCTCGATCTCGCCCGTGTAGGGCACGGTTCCGGCGACGGCGCGCAGCAGCGTGCTCTTTCCCGCGCCGTTCGGGCCGATCAGCGCGACCCATTCCCCCATGGCGACGCTCAGGTCCGCGCCCACCAGCGCAGGGGTCCCGTTGTAGCGGACCGCCACGCCGGTCATCCGGATCCCGCTCATGTGCGGCCGCCACCTGCCCTGGTGCGCAACACCAGGGCGAAGAACGGCCCGCCCACGAACGCGGTCACCACGCCGATGGGAATCTCCGAGGGAGCCATGGCGGTACGTGCGACGGTGTCGGCCAGCACCAGGAAGGCGGCTCCCCCCATCACCGAGATGGGCAGGATGATCCGGTAGGAGGCACCCGCTGTGAGCCGCACCGCGTGGGGAACCACGATGCCGACGAAGCCGATGAGACCGGCCACGGCCACGGCGGCCGCGGTCCCCAGGGTCGCGGCGAGCACGACTGCCAGCCGGATGCGCGCAGGACTGGCCCCGAGCGTCTCTGCTTCCTCCTCGCCGACGGCGAGCACGTCGAGCAGCCGCCGGTGCAGCAGCAGCACCGACACGGCCACGGCCGCATAGGGCGCCAGGATCGCCACTTCTCCCCACCCGACCGTTCCGAGACGACCCAGGATCCAGGAGTACACCTCGCGAATCGAGTCGGCGTTGCGCTGCTGTACGAACGTCTGTGCCGCGGTGAAGAACGCAGCCACCGCCACCCCCGCCAGGATGAGGGTCACCCCGGTTCGGCGCATGCCGGCGACGCCGCCCAGCGTGTACGTGGCGACCACGGCGAGCACCGCTCCGGCGAACGCTGCCACAGGGACGACCAGGGCGCTCCCGCCGCCGGCGGCGATCGCAAGCGTGGCTCCCAGCCCCGCCCCGGCGGCCACACCGAGCAGGTAAGGGTCGGCGAGCGGGTTCCGGAAGACGCCCTGGTAGGCAGCCCCTGCCGCCGCCAGGGTCGCCCCGACGACCGCACCCAGAAGCACCCTGGGCAGACGCAGATCCCAGACGACGGCCGCCTGGCGGGTGTCGAGCCCGGAGTCGAGATCGAACGGCGTGATCCTATCCACGACTTCCACGACCACCGACCACGGTGCGAGGGCGCTCGGCCCGCTGAACACGCCGACCGCGAGCGCTCCGAACAGCAGCGCCGCTGCTCCGGCGAACACGGCCGGGCGGACGCGCCGGGGTCGCGGAACGGTCACCGCATCCTCAGCCGGCCGCCGCCCGGTCGAGAGCCCCGGCGATGCTCCGCACCAACTCGACGACGCGCGGCCCCCACCGGCTGGCCACGTCCGAATCCAGCTCGATGATGCGCCCCTCCTGCACGGCGCTCAGCGAACTCCACCCGGGCCGAGCCGTCACCGTCTCCGCAGACTCGCCGTATGCGGTGTCCCCCAGGAAGATGAGATCCGGGTCGGCGGTCACCAGGAACTCCGCAGACAGCTGTGGGTAGCCCGTTCCGTCGTCTGCCGGGTCTGCCACGTTCTCCATGCCGAACAGGGCGTAGATCCTCCCGATGAACGTCTCCGACGTGACCGTGTACAGGGTCGAGTCCAGTTCGTGGAAGTAGGTCACCGCCCGTCCCTCCGGAGCGCCCGACACGATCTGGTCGATCTCGGCCTCCATGCCGGCGACCAGTTCTGCCGCGGACTCCGGTTCTCCGACGGCATCCCCCAGGTCGAGAATCTGGCGGTAGGCCTCCTCCAGCGTCGCCGGGGCGAGGAACAGGACTGCGGGGATGCCCAGGGCGGCAAAACCCCCGCCGGCATCGCCCGGATCGAAGGAGTAGACGACCAGGTCGGGTTCGAGCCCGGCCACCGCTTCGACGCTCAAGTTGAACGCATCGACCTTCTCGGTCCCGGCC
>CAYXHU010000294.1:1946-3374 GCA_964464675.1 uncultured Acidimicrobiia bacterium | reverse complement strand
GCCACCGACCCGGCCTTGGACGTCGGGATGTCGGCGGCGTCGCCGAGGGCGAACACGTTCGGGTGTGCCTGGGAGACGAAGGTGTGCGGATCGACCGGCACGTGGTTGAGCTCGTCGCCCAGCCCGGAGCGCTGGACGTAGTCGGCGCCCATGTTCACCGGCACCGTGACCAGCAGGTCGTAGGGGATCTCCCGCTCGTCGTAGGACACGAGGACGTTGCGGCTCGTGTCCACCGACTCCACGTAGAAGTCCGGCTCGACGGTGACCTTCTTCTCCCCGAGCAGGTGGGTCAGGTGCTTCGCGGCGATCGGCTTGGTGAACACAGAGTCCATGGGCGTCGAGTACACGATCTCGACGTCGTCGCGGATCCCCCTGTCCTGGAACCACCAGTCGGCCAGGAACGTGAACTCGAGAGGAGCCACGGGGCACTTGAACGGGAACTCCATGATGTTCACGACCATCCGGCCGCCGTCCCACGTCTTGAGCTTCTCGGCGAGGGCCACGGCACCTTCCACGGTGTAGAACTCGTGGACGGCATCCCGCCATCCCGCCTCCATGAGGCCCGGGGTCTGGTCCGGTCGGGCATGGGTTCCCGAGGCGACGACCAGGTAGTCGTAGTCGAGCGTGGTCCCGTCCTCGAGCTTCACCCGGTTCCGCTCGGGCTCGACGACGTCGATCTCCCCCGTGACGACCCTCACGCCTCTGGGGAGGAAGTCCTTGCGGGGACGCTTCACGTCGCGCTCCGAGTAGATGCCGAACGGGATGAACAGCAGGCCCGGTTGGTAGATGTGGCACTCGTCACGATCGACGATCGTGATCTCCCAGTCGTCGAGGCGGGGCCGCAGCTTGCTCGCGACCATGGTCCCGGCGGTGCCCGCGCCGAGGATCACCAGTTTCTTCACTACACGCTCCTTTGTCCTGGGCCGCCCGCCAGTGTGGCGATCGCCTCCAGGCGACTGACCAGGCGGCCTCGTTCGTGTGCAAGACGGGAGACGAGCTCACCGATACGCGGCAGCACGGCGAGGATCCAGCGGCGCTGCTCGTCGTCCACCGAGTACACCTCGCCGACGTGGGCGGCGAGGTCCTCCGCCGGCATGCCGAGCCCAGCGGCGATCTCGGCCAGGTGCTCCGGGGACGGGGGCCACTCGTCCGGTTCGATCCCTCCGACGATCACCATGCCCTTGAGCTCGTGGCCCACCCGGATGAACCCGCGAGCGCACAGGAACCCGAGGTGGCTGGGCACGAACTGCGTGGTCAGGTCGAGCGACTCGCCGAACTCCCTCCATCCTGCGATGCACGCGTCGATGGTTCCCGGCACCTCCTGGACGGCCTCGAACAACCCGCACGGATTGGCCACCTCGGTGATCGGCGTGCCGTCCATGTCGGAGAGGACGACCATGACCCCCAGCAGGTCACCGCTGTACGGAA
>CAYXHU010000294.1:0-1936 GCA_964464675.1 uncultured Acidimicrobiia bacterium | reverse complement strand
CCAACGCCTGCATGGCTTCGCCGGGGAGCATGTCCGCCAGCCGGCCCTCGGCGTGGCCGCCTCGGTCGTCCTCGGGCGCGGGGACGGCGCGTCCCCCCAACCACACGGCGATCTGGTCTTCGGGGAACCGCCACTGTCTGCCCACCTTGACGGCAGGGATGCGTCCTTCTTCGGCCATCCGGTAGATCGTCGATCGGTCGACTCGGACCAGTTCCTGGACGTCCTTGGTGGTGAGCAAACGCGTCATCGCGGCCCCTCAACCGCATCTCTATACATCTTCATGCCCATCCATACGCCCTCATGCATCTCAAATCACTACAACGCAGCCTAAAGATGAACATGCAGCTGCAATCAGGGGCGAAGGTCCCAGAACGGCGGGACCGATCCGACGATCAGCCGGACTCCAGAGCCGGCACCTGCCAGGCGGTCGCCGCCCCGGTGAGCAGGCGGTCCAGGGTCTCCCACACCTCGGACTCGGCGACGGGGCCGCCGGCGAGCCACCCGACGACCATGGCGCGCACGTCGGCCCGACCCCGCAGCCCGCCATGGAACCCGGGCACCACCACCGTGTCGACGACGCACGGCAGCACCGCGGGGGCAGAGACCGCATCGGCGAGGGGGATCACGACGAGCCGCGGGGCGGCCCCGTGCGGGCTGCACACCACACGTTCGTGCAGGACTGACCCCTGTTCGATCAGCGAGGTCCCCAGCGGCCCGTCGATGGCGATCACGAACGGTGCCAGCTCGTCGATCAGCTCGGTGAGCAGCCGCAACTGGGCACCGGCGACCATGCCGGGGCCCTCGCCTACGCTCGGGTAGGTGACGCGGGCCGGGTCGACGATCGGGCTGAGCAGCACCACGCGCGACACCGGCGCTTCGGGGTACTCGGTGAGAAACGCCGCGGTGACGAGCGTCCCCTCGCTCTCGGCCACGATCGCCACCGGTCCCCCGGTGCGGGCGGCCAGCGCGGCCACCTGCCGGTCCATCAAACGTGCCAGTTGTCCGAGGTCCCGGTCGGTCGCTGCTCCCGTGTGGGACAGCGGGGCACCGTCGGCGCCGAGACCCAGGTACGAGAACTGCTCGACGGTGAACCCCGGGGCATCGGAGCCGAACTCGGCTCCGTCGCCGCAGCAGTCGCTGCCGAACCCGCCCGTCACGAGGACGCCCGGACCGTCCGGAAGGACCGCGAGGACCGGCGTCGGGGCCTCCGGGTCGTCGGCGAGGGCGAACCCGATCCGGGCCCCGACCACGACGACGAGGAACAGCGAGCCGACTGCCACCGGGGCCCAGGGAATCCGCCGCCGGACCGGGAGGCGCAACGCGATCGCCCGGGTGGCGTTGTACCAGGCCCAGCCGTTGAAGAGCCCGGCCAGGCCGGAGATCGGCACGGCCACCACGCCGGGGCGCCCCGCGATCGCCAGGGCGGCGACGCTGAGGACGACGATCGAGATCCCCATCCACCCGGCCGACCGCCACGACGGCATCCGCGCCCACCAGCGGCGCTCGATCCCGCCGTGCGCCACCAGCAGCAGGGTGGCCAGCGCAGGGGGGAGGGCGGCGAACACCAGCCAGGAGAGCGGCACGACCGCCGCCCCGAACAGGAGCGTGACCCACGGTGCGAGGAACAGGGCGACCAGGGCCGTGGCCACCAGGCTGCGGCGCAGCAGCGGGAGGAACCGCTCTCCGCCTTCACCGGCCGGCCACGCGGCGTACGCCAGGAAGGCGAGCACCAGGGATCGCAGCACGATCAGCAACGCCAGGCCGGCGACAAACGCCGGCACCGAGGCGTGGTAGACGAACAGCCACCGCAGGTCGTGGAACACACCCAGGGGGCCGACGGCGCTCGCCTGCGGGGCCAGCGGGTAGCCCGATGCGATGCCCAGCGCGGCCAGCAGCGACGTCTCCAGCACAGGCAGGCCGACGGCGACCGCGATCA
>CAYXHU010000293.1:0-3378 GCA_964464675.1 uncultured Acidimicrobiia bacterium | reverse complement strand
GTCCGGCGGGGCCGGTGATCCGGAAGTCGAGGCTCATGAGGCTCCCCTCGGCTCCCACCTCCCGTCCCCAGATGTCGGTGCCGCGGGCAGCGCTGCGCCCGTCGGCCCAGACGACGAGGTACTGGTAGGCGGCCGGGTTGTAGGCGACGGCCGGTTCGTACTCGTCGGAGGTGGCTCCGGGGCCGCTGATCCGGAACTGCCTCCAGGGGCGAGTGCCGTCGGCTCGAATCCGCCGCCCCCAGATGTCTTTGCCCCGGGCGGCGGTGTCGCGTGTCCATACGACCAGGTACTCGCCGACGCCGTGAGGGCGGTAGGCCAACGCCGGGGAGTACTCGTTGGCGGTGCTCTGGCTGATCCGGAAGTCGGAGCCCATGCGGTTGCCGGCAGTCCCCAGCCGCTGCGCGTAGATGTCGGCCCCCCTGGCTGCGTCTCGGTAGTCCTCCCAGACGACCAGGTACTCGCCGGAGACGTTGGTGTATGGCCTGAAGGCGACCGCCGGGGAGTACTCGTCGGAGGTCGCGGCGGCGCCGGTGACCCGGAAGTCCCTCCAGGGGCGAGTTCCGTCGGCTTTCACCCGCCGCCCGTAGATGTCGGTGCCCCGGGTGGCGAGATTGCGCGTGTCGGCCCACACGACCAGGTATTCGTTGTCGAGCGAGTTGTAGGCGACCGCCGGGTCGTATTCGCCGGAGGTGGAGCCGCTGATCCGGAAGTCGGAGCCGATGCGAGTCCCGTCGGCCGCCACCCGCCGCCCGTAGATGTCGGTGCCCCGGGTCGCAGTGTTGCGGGAGTCCCGCCAGACCACCAGGTACTCGTCGTCGGCCGAGTTGTGGGCGACCGCCGGGTCGTACTCGTCCGCCCTGGAGCCGCTGATCCGGAACACCGGGGATGTGGGCTGGCTGCTTCCCACCTGCCGCCCGTAGATGTCGGTGCCCCGGGTGGTGATGTCGCGGGTGTCGGCCCAGACGACGAGATACAGGCCGTCGGCTGGGTTGTTGGCGACCGCCGGGTCGTAGTCGGAGGCCGGGTCGGAGCCGCTGACCCTGAAGTCGGAAGACATGGGCGGGGGGGAATCCCTCGGGTCCCCGGAATCGGCACTCGCCGATCCCGCCAGCAGCACCACCACCGCGATAGCCGCCGGCAGCCGCATCTTGCCGTGCATGGCGTCCCCTTGCGTGACCGTTCTCGCGTCACCGTACTCCTCGTGCGCCGTCCCGGTTGCCAGCAGATTCGGCCTGCTCCCCGGCGCCGAGACGGCGCACGGGCCGCGGTTGCCGTCAGCGCGACGTCTGGGCGATTCGCTCTCGCTTCCGGTCGTGTCGGCGGCTTCGACCATGGTGCCCCTACCGGCTCTGGGACTCGATCGTCAGCCGCCCCTTGCCCGCTCCGCGGCGCAGGCTGAGTCGTCGATCTCGCCTCCGGCGGTGCCGGCCAGCGCGGCGATCTCGTCGTCGGACGCCGAGCAGGGCAACGCCAGCCAGATCGAGCCGTCCCAGAACGCCGCCGGGCCGGATGGGCCGACGGCGATGGCGGTGAACGCGCCGTTCGGTCCCCGGAACACGATCGAGCCGGGCGGCTCCCTGGTCCAGGTGAGCCCGTCGGGGGAGGTCCACACCACCTCGGAGGCGTACTCTTCGACCCCGACGGCGACGAGCCCTGGGCCCCCGGCGACCACGTGGCGGATCTGCTGGGATCCGGGCCCTGCGAACACCCCGTCGGGATCTTCGACCCGGGTCCAGGAGCGTCCATCGCGTGACGTCCACACGACGCCGTCGTAGCCGTCTGCGGTCTCCTCCAACCCGACGGCCACCAAACCGGGCCCTGCGGCGACCACGTCGTACATCTCCAGGTCGCCCGCACCGCGGAACGCGTCGTCGGTGATCTGCTCCCACGTCGTGCCGTCCCGGGAGATCCACACGGCGGCCTCACCCGGGTAGGTCTCACCGACGGCGACGAACCCGGGCCCGCCCGCGGCGACCGCGTTCACCTGCTGGTCGAAGTCACCCGGCGTCGTCCACGCCTGGGTCCATCCGGTGCCGGTCTGCGAGGTCCAGATCGCCGCGTCGGCTTCTCCCAGGCTGGTCTCCCCGGCGGCGACGAACCCCTGACCCCCGGCCACCACCGAGTGCATCCAGTTCTTCCCGCTGGTACCGGTGTAGCCGAGCATCTCCCAGGAGAACCCGTCGGCCGAGTACCAGATCCGGCAACCGTCGTTCCGGGATACCCCAGTGTCCGGGTACTGCTCGATCTCGTAGCCGACGACGACGTACCCCAGGCTGCTCGCGGAGATGTCCTCCTGCTCCAATCGGTAGGACTCGCCGTCGGCGAACAGGCCGGCCGAGCCCGCGACCCGGACCCAGGCGTACGGCTCCTCGGCGACGACGAGGTTCGGTTCTGTCGTGATCGCCGGTTCCGACCCTCCGTCGCCGTCGAAGAACCCGCCGCCTTCGCCGCATCCGGCGGCGATCAGGGCGAGCGCCAGCAGGACTGCCGGGAGTACCGGGCTGCGTCGAGCTGGATCGGAGAGGGGGTTGGTGGTGCGTGACGGCATCGCGGTCACGGCTCCTCCAGTGCTCATCGGGCGCCCCCTCCCGGGACGTCGTCCCCTCGTCGAAGCGTACGCCGCGCCGCGCCAGAGGTGCCCGGCGGCTACCCGGCTTCTTCGGCGAGGCGCTCCTCGATCGACACGATGTTGTCGCCTTCGAGCAGCCTGCCGGTGGGGCCGACCACGGTCACCCCCGCGGGCACGTCTCGCACGACGACCGCCCCGGCGCCGATCCGTGCCCCGGCCCCGACGGCGATCGGTCCGAGCAGGATGGCCCCGGCGCCGACGACGACGCCGTCGCCCAGAGTGGGGTGCCGCTTGCGGCGCTCCATGGTCTTGCCGCCGAGGGTGACCCCCTGGTAGAGCATGACGTCGTCGCCGATCTCGGCGGTCTCGCCGATCACGATTCCCATCCCGTGGTCGATGACGAACCGGCGTCCGATCCGGGCCCCGGGGTGGATCTCGATGCCGGTGAGGAACCGGGCGACGTGGCTGAGGAACCGGGCGGCCAGCCGGCGGCCGCCGCGCCAAAGACGGTGGGAGACCCGGTGCAGCCAGATGGCGTGCACCCCCGGGTAGCAGAGCACGATCTCGGCGGTGCTGCGGGCCGCCGGGTCGCGGGAGCGCATCGCCTCGACGTCTTCGCGGATGCGAGCCAGGAGGCTCATCGTCCCACCTCCTCGGCGAGGCCTTCGAAGAGCACGGTGCTCAGGTAGCGCTCGCCGGTGCTGGGGAGGATCACGACCAGCAGCTTCCCGCCGTTCTCCGGCCGGGCGGCCACCTGGGCCCGCAGGACCGCGGCCGCCGTTGCCGGAGCCGTCGTCTCGAAGCCTACC
>CAYXHU010000292.1:0-3416 GCA_964464675.1 uncultured Acidimicrobiia bacterium | reverse complement strand
GGTCGCAGATGTGGCGGACCACCGACAGGTCGTGGGCGATGAACAGGTACGAGAGGCCGAACTCGTCCTGGATGTCCTCGAGCAGGTTCACGACCTGGGCCTGGATCGACACGTCGAGTGCCGACACCGGCTCGTCGCAGATGATGATGGTCGGCTCGAGGGCGAGCGCCCGGGCCACCCCGATGCGCTGGCGCTGCCCGCCGGAGAACTGGTGCGGGTACCGGTTGATGTGGTCCGGGTTCAGCCCGACGAGTTCGAGCAGCTCGTGGGTCCTGGGGCGCCACCGGGCCTTCGGCAGCACTCCCCGGTGGACCCGCCAGCCTTCGGCGATGATGTCGCCGACCGTCATGCGCGGGTTGAGCGACGCGTACGGGTCCTGGAAGATCACCTGGATCTCCCGGCGCAGCTCGCGCATCTCGGTGCGCGACAACGAGAAGATGTCGCGTCCCCGGTACCAGGCGTGCCCGCTCGTCGCCTCCTCGAGGCGCAGGATCGTCCGGGCGGTCGTCGTCTTGCCGCACCCGGACTCCCCGACGAGCCCGAGGGTCTCGCCGCGATGGAGCTCGAAGCTGATCCCGTCCACCGCCTGCACGGTGCCGATCTGGCGCTTGAAGACGATGCCCCTGGTGATCGGGAAGTGCTTCACAAGGTTCTCGACCCTCAGCACCGGCTCGCCCGCCGGGCGCCGCACCTCAGGTTCCGGCGCGCTCACGCTGCACCTCCTCCCAGAAATGGCAGGCCGATACCCGGCCCCGCTCCGGTTCCGCCGTGGGCGGCTCGGCCTCCGCGCAGATCTCCCGGGCATACGGGCAGCGCGGCCGGAAGGCGCATCCCGAGGGGATAGCCAGCAGGTCGGGCGGCGACCCGGTGATCGGCCGGAGCCTCTCCGTGTGGACGTCGCGGCGGGGCAGCGAGTCCATGAGGCCGATCGTGTAGGGGTGGGCCGGCCGGTGGTAGACGGCGAGGCTGTCCCCCTTCTCGACCTCACGGCCGGCGTACATGACGACGACCTCGTCGGCGACCTCGGCGACGACCCCGAGGTCGTGGGTGATGAGGATCAAGCCCATCCCGGTCTGGCCCTGCAGTTCGGCGAGCAGGTTCATGATCTGGGCCTGGACTGTCACGTCGAGGGCGGTGGTCGGCTCGTCGGCGATGAGGATGTCGGGGTCGAGGGACAGCGCCATGGCGATCATCACGCGCTGGCGCATGCCCCCGGAGAACTCGTGGGGGTACGAGTCGGCGCGTTCCCGCGCCGAGGGGATCTTGACCCGTTCCATCAGGGCGATGGCCCGCTCCCCGGCTTTCTTCCGGGACACGCCGCGATGGACCCGGAACATCTCGGCGATCTGCCAGCCGACCGGGAACACCGGGTTGAGGGCGGTGAGGGCGTCCTGGAAGATCATCGCGATCCGGTTGCCGCGCACCCGCCGCCGGTCCGCTTCGGGGAGGTCGAGCAGCTCGACGCCGCGGAACCGGACCGAGCCACCCGTCACGAACCCGGGCGGGCTGTCAATGATCCCCATGACCGCCTGCGCCCCGACGCTCTTGCCGCTCCCCGACTCGCCGAGGATGGCGACCGTGCGGCCCCGGTCGAGCCGGTAGCTGAGCCCGTTCACCGCGCGCACGGTGCCGGCCTCGATGCGGAACTCGACGTGGAGGTCGTCGACGACGAGCAGCGGAGCGTTCGGGTCGACGGGCCGTCCGCCGATCTGGTCGGTCACGACACTCACCGGAGCCACCATCAGCGCAACCTCGGGTCGAGGGCATCCCGCAGGGCGTCACCCATGAGGATGAAGCTGAACACGGTCACCGAGAGGAACAGTCCGGGGAAGAGGAGCAGGTGGGGGGCGGTGAGGATCCGGTTCTGGGCCACGCTGATCATCAGACCCCATGAGATCGCCGGGAGCTGCAACCCGACACCGAGGAAGGAGAGGGCCGCCTCGGCGGAGATGATCACCCCCACGGTGATCGTGGCGTACACCACCACCGGGGCGATCGCGTTGGGCAGGATGTGGCGCCGGATGATCCGGAAGTCCCGCACCCCGAGAGCCCGGGCCGAGTCCACGTAGTCCATCTCCTTCACCGACATCACCGCCGATCTCGCCAGGCGCAGCATGGTGGGCCAGCCGAGCACGATGAGCACCAGGCTCACCTGGAAGAGGCCCCGCTCGGAGAAGATGGAGCGGAGGATCACGATCCCGCCGAGGATCGTCGGGATCGCGAACCACACGTCGGTGATGCGGGCGATGATCGTGTCCACCAGACCCCCGTAGTAGCCGGCGATCGAGCCGAAGACCACGGCGATGAACGTGGAGGACACGGTGACGAGGATGCCGATGCTGATCGACACCCGGGCCCCGTGGATCGTCCTCGCGTAGTAGTCGCACCCCTGGACGTCGGTGCCGAACCAGTGCTCGGAGCTCGGTCGCAGCAGGGAATCGGCGAGATTGCAGGCGCGCGGGTCGATCCGTGTGAACAGGCTCGGGAACAGGGCCATCGTGATGAGGATGAGGATGAGGACCCCCGAGATCACGAAGATGGGACGGCGCCGCAACTGGCGCCAGGCATCGGCGTACAGGCCCCCCTCCCTGCCGCCGACCGGCTCGGCCTCGGCGGCCCCGGGCGCCAGCGGATCGGGCACTCGTTCTCGCTCACTCATATCGAATCCTCGGGTCGAGCACCGCGTACAGGACGTCGACGAGCAGGTTGGCGATCATGTAGATGAGGACGAGGAACGTGACGATCCCGACGACGACCGTCCCCTCCTGGCGCTGGACCCCCTCGAACACCGCCCGTCCGATGCCCGGGATGTTGAAGATGGTCTCGGTGATGATGGCGCCGCCCATGAGCGCCCCGAGGTCGATCGCCAGGAAGGTGACGACCGGGATCATCGAGTTGCGAAACGTGTGGATGCCGACGACCCGCCGCCTCGGCAGGCCCTTGGCGGTGGCGGTCCGCACGTAGTCGGCGCGCAGGTTCTCGACGATGCTCGTGCGGGTGAGCCGGGCGATGTAGGCGAGCGACACCGACCCGAGCACCATGGCGGGCAGCACGTAGCTCATGAAGCCGCGCTGGATCCCCGACACCGGGAACCAGCCGAACTGGACCCCGATCAGCAGCTGGGCGAGGAAGCCCAGCACGAAGATCGGTATGGCGATCACCACCAGCGTGGAGATGAGCACGAGGTTGTCCATGAAGCCGCCTTTGCGCACCCCGGCGACGATGCCGGCGATCACCCCGAGCACCAGCTCGAAGCCGAAAGCGAGCAGGGCGAGGCGGATCGTGATCGGGAGGCGCTGGGCCATGAGGTCCCACACCGGCCGGCCCCGGAAGTCCTCGCCGAAGTCGCCCTGGAAGACGTCTCCCATGTACTTGGCGTACTGGACGAGTAGGGGGTCGTCGAGGTGGTACTGGTC
>CAYXHU010000291.1:0-3420 GCA_964464675.1 uncultured Acidimicrobiia bacterium | reverse complement strand
GGCGAACTCGGGATCACCGGAGCGTGCCGCGAGACCGGCGGTCGCCCGTTCGTCGAGCCCGAGGTTGAGGATGGTGTCCATCATGCCGGGCATCGACACCGGTGCCCCGGACCGCACGCTCACCAGGAGCGGGTCGTCGGGCTCGCCGAAACGCCGCCCGACGAGCGATTCGACGCGGGCCACGTGGGCGCGGATCTCCTCGTCGAGCCCGTCGGGCCATCCCCCGGCGAAATAGGCGCGGCACGCCTCGGTCGAGATCGTGAAGCCGGGCGGAACCGGGAGCCCCAGATCCCTCGCCATCACGGACAGGTTGGCGCCCTTCCCCCCGACGATGCCCGTGCACTCCTCCTCGGAGTGTGTCGCGGGCCCATGGTCGTGGTCGAAGCTGTGGACGTAGCTCATGGTCTCCATCGTCGATCATCGATTATCCTGAGGCTACGCCCATTCGGCCGCGAGCGTCAACCTCAGGACGAGGGTTCCCGAATCCATCCGTGGCCGATGCATCTACCGCAGGGATGCCCAGCATGGCGGACACGATCCCCTCACCGCAGACCCGGCCGGCCGACACCGGCGTCCCGGAGCGCGTCCGGTGGCGAGTGGCGATCCCGGCCACCGCGGTCACCGCCGTCGCCGTCCTGCCCGTGTTCATGACCGGAGCCCTCGCCGTCCAGATCACCCGGGACCTCGGCCTGGAACTCGCCGAACTCGGCCTCCTGTTCGGCATCTACTTCGGGGTGTCGGCCTTGGGCTCCGCGGCGCTCGGCAGGATCACCGAATGGCGCGGCTGGTCCCAGGTCCTCCGCAGCGCCGCCGCCGGCAGCGGCCTCACCCTGCTGGCGATCGCCACCGTCGCGCGCAGCCCGTGGGTGATCGGGGCCTTCTTCGTGCTCGGCGGGCTGTCGGCGGCCGCCTCTCAATCCTCGGCCAACCTGGCCCTGGCACGCTCGGTGCCCCCGGGCCGGTACGGCCTGCTGTTCGGCTTCAAGCACGTCGCGGTCCCGATCGCAACGATGCTGGGGGGTCTGGCGGTGCCCGCCTTCGCGCTCACCATCGGTTGGCGCTGGGCCTACGGTGCCGCCGCAGTGCTCGCGTTCGCGACCGGACTGGCGGTCCCCAGCGTGCGACGCGATCGATCGGGTTCGCCCCCGGGAAGGACCCGGTCCGCCACGCTCTCGACCGGGGTAGGCACCCTCGTGCTGCTGGCGATCGCGGCCGCCCTGGGCATCGGTGGAATGGATTCGCTGGCCTCGTTCGGGGTCACCTACGCCGTCGACACCGGCATGGGCGAGAGTGCCGCCGGGATCCTGCTGGCCGCCGGGAGCGTCGCCGGCCTCACCACCCGCCTCCTGATCGGCTGGCTCGTGGACCGGCGCCGGTACACCGGGCTGCCGGCCATCGCAACCCTGCTCGCCGGCGGCTCACTCGGCCTGGCCGTCATGGCATCCGGCGGAGGCCCCCTCGTGATCGCAGGCGTGCTCGTCGCCTTCGCGTTCGGCTGGGGGTGGTCGGGACTGCTGACCTTCGCCGTCGTTCGGGCCAACCCGGCTGCTCCGGCGGCCGCGACCGGGATCACGCATACCGGCGTGTACGTCGGTGCCGCCGTCGGACCGCCGCTGTTCGGCCTGCTCGCAGAACGGGTGTCGTTCGCCGCGGCGTGGTGGAGCACGTCCGCCGCACTCGCGATGTCTACCGTGCTCGTCACCGTGATCTGGCTGGCCATGCGACGCGCCGATCACACCCGGGCGGGCGGGCACCGACCCGACCCCGGTGCCCGGTGAGGCTGCGCCGGCTGCCAACCGGCCCGCTACGGCTCGACGACCACCTTCATCGCTCCGTCGCGCCGCTCGTTGAACGTCTCGAGCGCCGTGGCGAACTCCTCAAGCGGGAACGTGTGGGTGTGGAGCTCCTTCACGCGGATCCGGCCGTCCGCGACGAGCGGGATCACCTGGCGCATCTCCCCCGCGGTCGCCCGGACCCCAACCAGTTCCTTCTCGAAGAGCACGAGGTCCTGCAGCGAGAGCGTGAGGTCCTCCACCGGGATGCCCACCGCCGCGCAGCGGCCGCCCTTGCGCAGCATGTCGATCCCCCACCGGAAGGACACCGGTGCTCCGGCGCATTCGAGGACCACGTCGGCGCCCCGGCCCGACGTGACGGCGCGCACCGCCTCGACGGGATCCCGCTCGGTCACGTCGATCGTCGGATACCCCATGTCGGCGGCCTTGGAGAGCCGGTCGCCGCGCCCGACGACGACCACCAGCCCGGCGCCCTTGGCGCGCGCCGCCTCTGCGGCGAGCAGACCGATCGGGCCGGGCCCCACGACGGCCACCACGTCGCCCGGCCGGATGCCGCCCCGGTTGGCGGTGTGCAGAGCGATCGACGCCGGATCGAGCATGGCCCCCTCTGCGAAGCTCAGCTCGTCGGGCAGCGGGAAGACGGCCTTCACGCCGTGCACCACGTACTCGGCGTAGGCGCCCTGCCAGTTGTGGCCGTACTGGCGGTGCACGTCCAGATTGCCGTAGTTCTCACACAGGTTGTAGCGGCCCTCGACGCACTTCTGGCAGAACCCGCACGCGTCGTGCGACGTGCCGGCCACCCGGTCCCCCACCGCCAGGCCGAGGGCTGCAGAGCCCTCCCCGAGCTCCACGACCTCGCCGGCCCATTCGTGCCCCGGGATGAACGGGTACTCGGGAGGCCAGAATCCGGGGTAGTCGCCGGCCACCAGGTGAGCGTCGGTCCCGCAGATCGTCACCGCCCGGACCCGGCACAGCACCTCGTGGCGCCCGGGCGCCGGTGTGGGCACGTCTCGGATCGAGAACTCGTTGGGTGCCGTCAGCACCAGCGCCTTCACGGAGCGACTCCTCTCAGATCACGGCCAGCGGATCCACCATCGAGCCGGTGGCGCCGCGGATCTTCAACGGGAGCATCACGAAGCAGAACTCGTACACCCGATCGCGGGCGATCTCCTCGAGATACACGCTCTCCAGCAGGTAGATCCCGTTCTCGATGAGCAGCTTCGTGTGCACCGGCTGTGGGTTGGCGGGGATGCCCCGATCCGGGGCCGGCTGGACCTCGTAGGTCTCCGTGTCGGTGCCGGTGGCGACCACCCCGCGCTCCAGCAGCCATTCGGCGGCGGACAGGTCGGGGCCGGCCGTCTTGTGCGCCGCCATCGCGTCTGCGTCCGGCCAGTACTTGAGGTAGCCGGTCCGGATGAGCACGACGTCCCAGCGCCGCACCTCGACACCCTGGGCATCGGCGATGGCCTGGAGCTCGTCGGCGCCCACCGGCTCGCCGGCAGCAAGTGCATCGACCCCCCGGTAGGTGGGAGGGTCGAGGAGCACGCCCCTCGTGAAGAAGGGAGGCAGGTGCTCGGCGTCTCCCACAGAGGGCCCGTGGTCGGTGAGGTGCTCTGCCGTGTTCCCT
>CAYXHU010000290.1:0-3423 GCA_964464675.1 uncultured Acidimicrobiia bacterium | reverse complement strand
CTATCAGACGCGCTATAACCTGTTTATGATCGCCGTGCTGGTCACCGGCCTGGTCTGCCTCGGGCTGGCCACCATGCTCAACGCGGCCTCGCTGCTGAAGACCGCCGAGCGCCAGCCGATCGGGAGCACCACCCGGCAGCTCGCCGTCGGGATCATGGAGCCGGTGGCCGAGATCAGCGAGGTGCTGATGCTCGACCGCCCGCGGGAGGTCCTCGAGGAGGCGCTCGGTCGCGAGGCCCCCGGCGAAGCGCCTGACGCCGACCCCGAGCCCGTGGTGATCCGCTCCCAGGAATCGACCACCCTGCCGACGTCCCCGGGCGACCCGGCCTCCACCACGACCACGACCACGGCGACCACACTCCCCGCACCGGCGGTTCGGGTCGCCACGGAGGAGGATCCGATCAAGCTCTGGGCGATCGGCGACTCGTTCGTGGAGCTGTTCGGCCCGGCGCTCGGCAACGACGCCGCCGACACCGGCGTGGTCGTGCCGGAGTACGACTTCCGGTTCATCTCGGGGCTGATCCGGCAGGACTACTTCGACTGGCCCTCCCACGTCACGAAGCGGCTTCCCGAAGTGCGGCCGGACGCGGTGGTGGTGATGTTCGGGGGCAACGACGGCCAGTCGATCCCCATCGACGGCGTGCTCCGCGAGCCGGAAGAGCCGGAATGGCTCGCCCTCTACCACGACCGGGTCGGCGAGCTCATGGACCTGCTGCTCACCGGGTCGAGCCGCGTCTACTGGCTCGGGCTTCCGATCATGAGGGACGACCAGTTCACCGAACGGATCCGGATGTTCAACGAGGTCTACCGCCAAGAGGCCGAAGCCCGTGCCGGCGTCACCTACGTGGACACGTTCGAGCTGTTCTCCGACGAGAACGGCGAGTACTCCACGTACCTGCGCACCGACTCGGGGGACCTGCTCGACATGCGCACCCCCGACGGCGCCCATTTCTCCTGGAACGGCGCCTACCGGCTGTCCGCGTACGTGCTGGAGGTCGTCGCCTCCGATTGGGGCTTCGCCGACCGGCTGTGATGGGCATGCTTGGGTCATGTGGCCGGTCGAACCCGACGAGCTCGTCGCTCTCCAGGAGCATCTCGCCGCTCTCCGGCCGCCGTCTTGGCACCCGTCCGGCGACGACCTGATCGCCGGGTGTTTCGTGTGCTTCCCCAGGGGAGGGACCGGCATCGGCGCCGCCGGCGACCCGGCGTGGGCCGGAGCGGCCGCGCTGCGCCGCGGCCGGGTGGTCGCCACGGCGTCGATCACGGATGCCGCCCGGGCCCCCTATCGCCCGGGACTGCTGGCCCTTCGGGAAGGGCCGGTCCTGGAAGCCGCAGTCCGGTCGCTCGGCACGGTGCCCGACGTCCTCATCGTGAACGCCACCGGGCTCGATCACCCGCGCCGCGCCGGCCTGGCCCTCCACCTCGGCGCGGTGCTCGACCTGCCGACCGTCGGGGTCACCAACCGCACCCTGCTGGCGGAAGGGGCCGAGCCCGGCCCGGAGCGCGGTGATGCCGCGCCGCTTCGCATCGGCTCCGACGTGGTCGGAGCCTGGGTCCGCTCACGGCCGGGGGCCCACCCCGTCGCGGCACACGCTGCATGGCGCACCGACGCCGCCGACGCGGCCGCCGTGGTGCTCGCCGCAGCCCGGCGGTCCCGCACCCCCGAGCCGGTGCGCCGGGCCCGCACCTTGGCCCGCCGTGCCAGAGCCGGGCGCTGACGCTATCCCCCGTCTCCCCGGCGAAGCACGGCCGCCACGGCGACGGTGAGCGCTGCGAGTCCGGCCGCGAACAGGAACGTCTCCCCGAGAGCGGTGGCGGTGAGCTCCCCCTGGGCGGCCTCGAGCGCTTCGGCGTACCCCGGGCTCCCCACCGGGGGCAGGTCGAGCGCGGTGCGCAGGGATTCGAACCGGTAGAGCGCCCACGCGGTCAACCCGGACAGGCCGACGGCCAGGCCCATGAGTCGGGCGAGGATCACCAGCCCGCCGGCCGTGCCCCGCCGGTCCGGCGGGGCGGCGGCCACCGCGGCGTCGTGCACCGGCGCGGTGACGAGGCCGAACCCGGCACCGAGGATCGCCAGATGCCACCCCATCTCCCACGGAGAGGTCGCGACATCCCATGAGGTGCCCATGAGCAGGAACCCGACGGCGACGGTCGCCACGCCCGTCACGACCACGATCCGCCGGCCGCGGCGCGCGGTGAGCACGCCCCCGGCCCACGACGCCACGGCCATCGTGGCGGTCAGGGCGCTCAGCACCCACCCGCTCAGGACCGCGGCTCGTTCCAGATTGGTCTCCACGACGAGGTTCACGAACAGCGGAACGTCCACCATCGCCACCACCAGCACCGCACCCACTAGGAAGTTCACCGCGATCGCCGGGGCGAAGTCCCGATGGGCGAACAGGCGCAGGTCCACGAGCGGATCGCGGCTCCTGCGTTCCACGACCACGAAGGCGAGGAACGCCAACCCTGCGACGACGAAGAACGGGGTCGACGCGAAGCCCTGCTCGCCGGTGAGGTCGGCGAGCTCCTCGGCGGTCGAGATGTCACCGGTCGCCAGCAGGGCGATGTTGAGCGTCGCCAGTCCCGCCGAGAGGGCCACCGCGCCGCCCCAGTCGATGCGGTGGCGCTCCGCCGGACGGTCGAGCCCTCGCAGTGCCCACCAGGCGAGGACGATCCCGGCGATCGCCAGGGGGACGTTCAGGTAGAACTGCCATCGCCAGTCCAGGAACCTGACGAGCAGCGCACCGAACAGCGGTCCCCAGACCCACCCGATCGTGTCCACGGCGCCGAGTGCGCCGAGGGGCCGGGCTCTGTGCCCCTCCCGGTACACGTCGCCGATGGCGGCCAGCGCAACCGGCACCATCGCCCCACCTCCGAGCGCAGTCATCACCCTGCCGGCGACGAAGGGGCCGAGATCCGTGGTGAAGGGAATCCACACGGATCCGGCCAGGAACAGCGAGAGCGCGCCGACGAAGACTCGGCGTCTGCCCAGCACGTCGCTGAGGCGCCCCATGAACGGCATCACCGCCACATAGGCCACGAGATAGGAGTTCACGATCCAGGCGGCCCGGTCGAAGTCGTCGGGGAGGGGGATGCGCAGGTCGCCGATGATCTGGCGCAGCATGGTGGTCACGACGGTGAGGTCGTCGGCGGCGATGAACACCCCGAACGAGACCACCGCGAGCACTGCGCCCGGGCTCGGGGTGCGCCGGCTCATCCGCCGACGGGCGGGTCGATGGTCACCGGTTCGTCGAACTGTGACAGGACGATCACCCAGTCGCTGACCCCGTCTTCGCCCTCGGTGGCGAACTCCGCTCTCCGCAGCAGACCGCTCGCCGGGTCGATGAACAGGTCCACTTGCACCGACTGGGGCTCGACGAGGCCCACGGTGAGCGTGGCGATCCGCTCCGGCGGGATGGTGCC
>CAYXHU010000289.1:0-3441 GCA_964464675.1 uncultured Acidimicrobiia bacterium | reverse complement strand
CCGGCATGAACGAGCTGGTGCGGGTGTACGTTGCCCAGCAGCGCAAGATCGCCGAAGGCGACAAGCTGGCCGGCAGGCACGGGAACAAGGGCGTCATCGCCAAGATCCTCCCCGAGGAGGACATGCCCTTCCTGGCCGACGGCACACCGGTGGACATCGTGCTCTCGCCGCTCGGCGTGCCGAGCCGCATGAACCTCGGCCAGGTGCTGGAGACCCACCTCGGCTGGGCGGCCGCCCAGGGCTGGCGACCCTTCGAGGGGGAAGGGGCCGCTGCGGCGGGATCCGACCCGTGGACCCCGGTGGCCACACCGGTGTTCGACGGTGCCCGGGAAGGCGAGATCGCCAAGCTGCTCGAGAACGCCCTCCCCAACTCCGACGGCATGAAGCTCGTCGACGACCGCGGCAAGGCGATCCTGTACGACGGCAGGAGCGGGGAGCCCTTCGACCAGCCGATCACGGTGGGGTACATCTACATCCTGAAGCTGCTCCACCTGGTGGACGACAAGATCCACGCCCGGTCCACCGGCCCGTACTCGATGATCACCCAGCAGCCGCTGGGCGGGAAAGCCCAGTTCGGCGGCCAGCGCTTCGGCGAGATGGAGGTGTGGGCACTCGAGGCGTACGGGGCGGCGTATGCGCTCCAGGAGCTGCTCACGATCAAGTCCGACGACGTGCGGGGCCGGGTCAAGGTCTACGAGGCCGTGGTCAAGGGCGAGAACATCCCCGAGCCGGGCATCCCCGAGTCCTTCAAGGTCCTCCTCAAGGAAATGCAGAGCCTCTGCCTGAACGTGGAGATGCTCTCCGCCGGTGAGGAGGTCGAGTTGCGCGAACTCGACGAGGACGTGTTCCGCACCGCGGAGTCCCTCGGGATCGACATCTCCCGTCCCGAGCGGGGCGACGACTGACCAGAACCAAGAGACAACGATCGAAGGAGCACCGTTGGCCCAGTTCTTCGACGAGCTGAAGATCGGCCTCGCCACCGCCGACCAGATCCGAGCCTGGTCGCACGGCGAGGTGAAGAAGCCCGAGACGATCAACTACCGAACGCTGAAGCCCGAGAAGGATGGGCTGTTCGACGAGCGGATCTTCGGACCCTCCCGCGACTGGGAGTGCTACTGCGGCAAGTACAAGCGCGTGCGCTTCCGCGGCATCATCTGCGAACGGTGCGGGGTCGAGGTGACCCGTTCCAAGGTCCGGCGAGAACGCATGGGCCACATCGAGCTGGCCGCGCCGGTCACCCACATCTGGTACTTCAAGGGCGTCCCGAGCCGGCTCGGGTACCTCCTCGACATGTCGCCGAAGGATCTCGAGAAGGTCATCTACTTCGCCGCCTACCTGATCACTGCCGTGGACGAGGAGCGCCGCCACAACGACCTCGCCGAGCTCGAGCAGGCGATGCTCACGGAGATCGAGCTGGTGCGCAAGGACTTCGACGAGTGGCACGAGGCGCGTCTCGAGCGGCTCGAATCCGAGATGTCCCAGATGGAGGAGGCCGGGGCCAAGGCCCAGGAGATCAGCGCGGCTCGCCGTGAGGCAGAGCGCGAGATCCGCGATCGGCAGGAGCGCAGCGACTACGAGGTCGAACTGATCCGGGACGCCTTCGATGAGTTCCGCGGGCTGAAGGTCAAGGACCTCATCGAATCCGAGCAGCTGTGGCGGGAGATCGACGACCGGTACGGCGAGTACTTCTCGGGAGGCATGGGCGCCGAGGCGATCAAGGACCTGCTCGGCAGGCTGGACCTCGATGCCGAGATGGTGGTGCTGCGCGAGGACCTGGAGGCCCGTTCCCAACAGCGCCGCCAGCGCGCCACCAAGCGGCTGAAGGTGATCGCTCCGTTCTCGGCCGGCGTGAACGACCCGCAGGCGATGATCCTGCAGTCGATCCCCGTCATCCCGCCGGACCTGCGGCCGATGGTCCAGCTCGACGGGGGGCGGTTCGCCACCAGCGACCTCAACGATCTGTACCGCCGGGTGATCAACCGGAACAACCGGCTGAAGCGCCTGCTCGATCTCGGTGCCCCCGAGATCATCGTCAACAACGAGAAGCGGATGCTGCAGGAAGCGGTCGACGCCTTGTTCGACAACGGTAGGCGGGGCCGCGCCGTCACCGGGCCGGGCAGCCGTCCCCTCAAGTCGCTGTCGGACATGCTCAAGGGCAAGCAGGGACGTTTCCGTCAGAACCTGCTCGGGAAGCGGGTCGACTACTCGGGCCGTTCGGTGATCGTTGTCGGCCCGCAGCTGAGCCTGCACCAGTGCGGGCTTCCCAAGGCGATGGCGCTCGAGTTGTTCAAGCCGTTCGTGATGAAGCGGCTGGTCGACCTCGACATCGCCCAGAACATCAAGGCCGCCAAGCGGATGGTCGAACGGCAGCGCCCCCAGGTGTGGGACGTGCTCGCCGAGGTCATCCAGGAGCACCCGGTGCTGCTGAACCGGGCGCCGACGCTGCACCGCCTCGGCATCCAGGCGTTCGAGCCCGTGCTCGTCGAGGGCAAGGCCATCCAGATCCACCCGCTCGTCTGCGAGGCGTTCAACGCCGACTTCGACGGGGACCAGATGGCGGTGCACCTCCCCCTGTCGGCAGAAGCCCAGGCAGAGGCTCGCGTGCTCATGCTGTCCACGCACAACGTGTTGTCGCCGGCCCACGGGCGTCCGGTGGTCACCCCGAGCCAGGACATGGTGATCGGGATCTACTACCTGTCGGAGTGGGTCGAGGACGCTCGCGGCGCGGGCGGTGCCTACGGGACGATCGAAGAGGCGATGATGGCCTACGACCTCGGGGTCCTCGGCTTGCATGCCCCGATCAGGCTGCGCGTCGGCGATCTCGCCGGCGATCCGGAGATGTACGACGAGATGCCCCCTCAGATCCGGCGGCTCCTCCCGGAGGAGCCGGTCGACGGCGGCAAGCTCCTCGATACCACCCTGGGACGGGCGCTGCTCAACCAGGCGCTGCCGGACGACTTCCCGTACGTGAACAGCGTCGTCTTGAAGAGCGACGTGCGGGCGCTCATCGAGGAGGTCATCGAACGATACGACAAGACGGTCGTCGAGCGCACGCTCGACGCCGTCAAGGAGCTGGGGTTCCGCTTCTCCACCAAGGCGGGTCTCACGATCGGCCTCGAGGACGTCAAGACGCCTCCCGACAAGCCGCAGATCCTCGCCGAGTACGAAGAACGGGCCGAGCGGGTGGAGTCGCTGTACCAGAAGGGCGTGATCACCGACGACGAGCGCCGCCAGGAGCTCGTCGAGATCTGGACCGAGGCCACCGACCGCGTCAAGGACGCCATGGAGGTGAGCCTGCAGGCCGAGAAGTTCAACCCGATCGACATGATGGTTCGGTCCGGGGCGCGCGGCAACATCATGCAGGTGCGCCAGATCGCCGGCATGCGCGGGCTGGTGGCCAACCCGAAGGGCGACATCATCCCTCGCCCGATCCTCTCCAAC
>CAYXHU010000288.1:0-3464 GCA_964464675.1 uncultured Acidimicrobiia bacterium | reverse complement strand
GCCGATCTGGGCACACGAACCCACCGTCGCCCACGTGTCCACCATGGTGCCGCTCCCCACCCTGGCACCGATGTTCACGTAGCCGGGCATGACCACGACCCCCGGTTCGCAGAACGCCCCGTAGCGGACCGTCCCGGGCGGCACGACCCGCACCCCGGCGGCGTCCAGCCCGTGCTTGGTGGGAATCTTGTCGTGGTACTCGAACGGGCCGGCCTCCATCACCTCGAGGCCCGAGAGGCGGAAGTAGAGCACGATGGCCTGCTTCACCCACTCGTGCACCACCCACTCCCCGTCGATCTTCTCGGCGACCCGAACCTCGCCGCGATCGAGCGCCGCGATCGTGGCCTGCACCGCGGCCGCGGCGTCGTCGAGGGCGCTCAAGTCCCCGTAGGCCCTGATGATCAGCTCGACGTCAAGCACCGGCGCACCACCTCCACGGATTGCTCGCATTCGGAGACGGTCGGGACCAGGGCGAGCCGCAGGAACCCCTCGCCGCCCGGGCCGAACACCCGGCCGGGCGACGCGACGACCCCGCCGTCGAGCAGCCGGGATGCCGCGGCGAGGTCGTCGCCCACCCGGACCCACAGGTAGATGCCGGCCTGCGACCCGACCACCTCGAACCCCATCTCCTCGAAGGCGCCCCTCAGCACGGCGCGCTTGCGGGTGAAGATGTCGCGCCGCTCCGCAGCGTGCACGTCGTCGGACCAGGCGGCGACCGCCCCGGCCTGCACGAACTCCTGTGAGGCCACCCCGACGGATCCGCGCAGCGATCGCAGGGCGGCGATCGCCTCGGCGTCGCCGACGATGGCTCCGCTGCGGTACCCGGTCATCCCCGATCGCTTCGAGAGGCTGAGATAGGAGAGCACGCCGGGCGACCCGGGCCCGGCCGCCTGCAGCGCCGAGGGAGGCAGGTCTTCACCTTCGTACAGGTCGGCGTAGCACTCGTCGGCCAGCAGCAGCACGTCGTGGGCGCGGCACGCCGCGAGGAGCTCGGCGATGTCGTCGAGCGAGGCGATCGCCCCCGTCGGGTTGTGCGGGCTGCAGGTCCACAGCGCCACTGCCCGGTCCCAGAGGTCGCCCGGGACGTCGCCGGCGCGCAGCACGAAGTCCCCGTGCAACCTGATCCCGGCCGCCTCCGCTCCGGCGAAGAGCGCTCCCCGTTCGTACACCGGGTACCCGGGCGTGCCGTACACGACCGCGTCGTCTCCCCGGGGATCCACGAAGGCCAGCGGGGTGGAGAAGATCGCCTCCTTCGAGCCGGAGGTGGGCAGCACCTGGGTCCCCGGATCGACCTCGACCCCGAACCGCCTCTCCACGTAGCCGGCGACCGCCTCGCGCAGCGAGGCGAGACCGGGGACCGTCGGGTACTGCGACACGTCCGGGATGGCGCGGCGCACCGCGTCCTTGATGAACTCCGGCGTCGGCTCGCGCGGGTCACCGATCGAGAAGTCGACGACCGGCACGCCTGCGTCCCGCATGGCACGGGCGCGCTCCTGCAGGTCCGCCATCGGGTAGCCGCCCAGCCGGGTGAGCACGGGGTTGCGTCGCATGACCGCCACGGTAGTGCCCCGCCCAGGAACCTCCGGCGGGTTCACGGACAGAGCACTCGTGCCCTCCTCGCCGCCCACTCGGTGTCGGAACACCTCGCCCGTAGCATGCGTGCCCATGGAGAGGCACCGACTCCTGTACGCCGGCCTGGGCCTGGCCCTGGCCGCCCTGGTCGCTCTGGTGATCGCCCTGGGCCCGGAAGGCGAACGCGCCTCCTTTCCCGACCCGCTGGAGCGCGTCTTTCCCCTGCCGGGAGACACCGTGGTGCGCCAGACGGCGATCGAGGTGGAGCTCCCCGTGGGCTACACGCTGGATCTGGTGGTCGACGGGCGCCCGATTCCCGCCGTCGAGATGTCGGTCACCCCTTCGACGGGGGTGTGGCGCTGGCAGCCGGCACCGGGGGCATCGGCCGAGCAGTGGTCCCCCGGCGACCACACGGTCACGATCCGCTGGGATCGGGCCACCGGGCGTCCCGACCCCGGCGAGTTCACCTGGGAGTTCCGGGTCACCTGACCACGTTCAGGCCTCGAGTGCCGAGGGGCCTTCGGTGAGGAGCCGGTCGAAACCCTCCTCGTCGAGCACCGGCACGCCCAGCTCGCCGGCACGCTGCAGCTTGGAGCCGGGCGATGCTCCGACGACCACCGCGGACGTCTTCGCAGAGACGGACCCGGTCACCCGCCCGCCGCGATCCTCCACCGCGACACGGGCCTCGTCACGCGTGCAGCCTTCCAGGGTGCCGGTGATCACGACCGTGACCCCGGCCAAGAGTGTCCTGTCGACCCCGATCGGCTCCGGGTCGGACGTGCGCACCCCTGCGGCGCGCAGCTTGGAGACGAGTTGCGAGGTCGCGGGGTCGTTGGCCCAGGCCCGGATCGAGCGGACGATCTCCGGCCCGATGCCCTCGATGGCGCCCAGGTCCTCGGCGTCTGCCGCCAGCAGTGCGTCGATGCTTCGGAAGCGCCGTGCCAGCAGCCGGGCCACGGTCCCGCCGACCAGAGGGATGCCCAGCGCCACCAGCAGCCTGGACAGCGGACGGTCCTTCGCCTCGTCGATGGCGGCCATGAGGTTGCCCACCGACGTCTCCCCCCATCCCTCCCGGCCCAGCAGCGCGTCGGGATCGAGCGTGAACAGGTCGGCAGGATCGCCCACCCACCCCTCGTCGAGCAGCAGCTCCACCGTCTTGTACCCGAGGCCCTCGATGTCCATGGCCCCCCGGGAGGCGAAGTGGAAGATGTACTCCCGCAACCGGCTCGGGCACTCGAGACCGCCCGTGCACCTGGCAACTGCGGCGCCTGCCGGCCGGACGATCGGATGGCCGCAGAACGGGCACCGGTCGGGCATCGACCACACCTGCTCGTCGCCGGTCCGCACCGAGACCACCGGGCCGACCACCTCGGGGATGACGTCGCCGGCCCGCCGGATCGTCACCGTGTCCCCAATCCGAACGTCGCGCCTGGCCACCTCGTCCGCGTTGTGCAGCGTCGCCGTCGAGATCGTCGCCCCACCCACGAAGACCGGATCGAGCACGGCGTACGGGGTGACCGCACCCGTTCGCCCGACGTTCACCCTGATGTCGCGCAGGACCGTGGTCTGCTCCTCCGGCGGGAACTTGAAGGCGACCGCCCACCGGGGGCTCTTCGCGGTGAAACCGAGCTCCCGCTGCTCGTCGAGGGCGTTCACCTTCACGACCACCCCGTCCGTCTGATAGGGCAGGCCGTGGCGCGTCTCCTCGGCCTCGCGAACGTACTCGAGCACGGCGGTCATGTCGGCACACCGGGCCGCCCTGGGACTCACCGGGAGCCCGCGCTCGCGCAGCCAGCCGAGCACCTCCCAATGCGTCGCCGGACGGGCCCCGCCCTCCATGAACCCCATCTGGTAGGCCCAGATGGCGAGGCGGCGGGTGGCGGTCACCGCCG
>CAYXHU010000287.1:0-3471 GCA_964464675.1 uncultured Acidimicrobiia bacterium | reverse complement strand
GGGGAAGGCGTATCCGTGGCCTGCCCCGCACAGCAGCCCGGCGGCGACCAGGGCGCCGACCCCCGACCCGGCGGCGAGCACGACGAATCCCGCCCCGACCATCCCCAGCGCCGGGTAGAGCACCGGTTTGGCGCCGACGCGGTCGGGGAGCCATCCCGCGAACACCCGCAGGCCGATCGCCATCCCGGCATACGCCCCGAAGAAGGGAGCCACGCTCCCCGTCCCGGTCTCCTCGACGAACACGCTCAGGAACGAGAAGTACGCGGTCAGCGACATGGCGAAGACGAGGGTGACCCACCAGATCGGGAAGAGGTCGCGTTGCGCGAGGGCGGCCCGAAAGGTCCCGGCCGGGGGAGGCGCATCGCCCATCAGGGTCGCGGACTCCGGGAGCAGCAGCGTGAGGGCGAACGAGGCCGCCGCCAGCGCAGCGGCGAGGACGAACATCGCCCGGGTGTCGGCCGCCCCGAGGACCAGGTCGCCGATCACACCCGAGAGGGCGAGCGGGAGCATCCCGGAGACCCCGTAGAGCGCCAGGCCCTGCGTGCGCCGCTCCGGCGGGATGATGTCGGCTCCGTAGGTGAACAACGCGGTGAACAGGGCGCCTTCGGCGAACCCGTGGAGGATTCGCACCACGAAGACCCACGGACCGAGCGAGGACACCGTCAGGTACAGGAGCATGACGACCACGTGTGCGACGCCGCCGGCGAGCATCACCGGCCGGCGTCCCCCGGCGTCCATGGCCCGCCCCACGACGGGCCGCACGGCGATCCCCGCCACGGCCATCGCCGCGATGATCACGCCGATCTCACCTTCCCGGGCCCCCAAGTCCTGCAGGAACACCGAGAAGTACACGAACATGAAGAACGCCATCGACTGGAGGAGGTTGGCCCACCAGGCGATCACGAACCGGGGGCTGAGCAGAGAGGTCACGGCGGACCGAGGATAGGGTCCTCGGACGGTTCCCCGGCCGGCGGGAGCCATCCTCACCTTCCGCCTCGAGGTCGGGCGCGAAACATCAACTTGAGGCGCGAAAAGCAACCAGCGGTCTCGGTTGACGGCTGCGTGACGCACGTCGTACCGTGTTCACACTTCCTCTTCGGGGACGCAAGAAACCGGAGAGGCGGCCTCGGCGGAGGCCCCCGCAAGGGGGACGGCCGAGAGGGCTCTCGGGCTCACTCGGCCGACGGCCGGTCGAGCCTTCGGGCTCGGTCGGGCGCCGCCGGGGCCACGACCGGAAGCCGGGCTTCGGCCCGGTGGACGGTACCGGGCATTCGGCTTCGGCCGGGTGCACGGAGTCGGACGGCCGCAAGGCCGGACCGGCGGCCCGGCGCAGGCGTTCCGCAAGGGGCGAAGGCAACGGGTTGGAGACCCCGAGAGGGCAGAGGTTTCGGCCGAAGCTTTCTCGGGGTCTTCGCGTGCGTCCCCGCCGGTGCGCCGACGCCGCATGCGCGACAATCGGACACAGGATGCAGCGACGCTTCGCCCGGGTGTACGAGGAGGCAGGAGCCCACGGCGCCGTCTCCGACCTCATTCGGCGCCACTCCTCGAACCCGATCGACGTGCGCGACGTGGCTCTGGCCGGCATCGATCGAGTCGGAGCGAGCCTCGACCTGGGCTGTGGTTTCGGCTTCATGGCGGAGGGGCTCGCCCGCCGGGCGCGACCCGGGATCGAGATCGTCGGGATCGACGTGAACGGCGCCAATCGCACGCCGTTCCTGGCACGGGTACGCGCCGCCGGGTGCCGCGGCCGGTTCGTTTGCCGGGCGCTCGACGAGCGGCTCAGATTCGCGGACCGATCGTTCCGGACGGTGGTCGCTTCGTATTCGCTCTACTTCTTCCCCGGGCTCGTACCCGAGGTGGCCCGTGTCGTCGTTCCCGGCGGCCGGTTCGTCGTGATCACCCACAGGGAGACGAGCCTTCGCAGCCTGCTCGACGTGCTGGGCCTCCCCGTCGCCGAGGCTCCGCAGGTGGCTGCGCTGCACGCCTGCTCGGCCGAGACCGCCCCATCGGTGCTGAAGCCGTGGTTCGGGACCGTCGAGGAGCGCCCGTACCACAACGAGCTCGTCTTCGAGCGGTCCGACCTCGGCGATCTCCTCACCTATGTCCGATTCAAGCTCCCGCTGATCATTCGGGGATTCCCGATCGGGTCCGACGTGCCGACACCGGTCGTGGAACGGGCGCGGGAGGCCCTGGACGGCGACGGCCGCATCGTGATCGCCAAGGACGACTCCGTCTTCGTCTGCACCGGACCCGCGCGGCCATGAGCAGGGCCTACTGCGAGCGGTGCGCCGCCCCGATCACCGTGACCATTGTGGACGGGCGTCCCCGTGAGGTGTGCAGCCGGTGCGGGACGGTCTTCTACCAGAACCCGCTCCCGGTGGCTGCTGCCGTGGTCCTCAACGAGGCTCGCGAAGTGCTGCTCATCCGGCGCAAGCATCCCCCTCACGAAGGATCCTGGTGTCTGCCGACGGGCTTCGCCGAGACGGGGGAGACCATCGAGGCCGCCGCGCTGCGGGAACTGCGCGAGGAGACGGGCCTGGAGGGGACCATCTACCGGTTGCTCACGGCGCGCTCGCTGGACGACGACTTCTACGGGGACCTCCTGTTCGTGTGCTTCGAGATCGAGCGGACCGGCGGAGCCGAGGCTCCCGGCGACGACGCCGACGCGGTGGCCTACTTCCCCCTCGACGGGCTTCCGCCCCTTGCGTTCGAATCACACACCGAGGCGGTGCGCATGTGCGAATCGCTGCACCGCGAGCCGTGGGCCATCCAGGATTCGTTCGTGCACCTGTACTCGGACGACACCGAGGGCATGCTGTCCGATGCCCTCGTGGCCCTCGTCGAGGAGCACGCCGAGGAGATCTGCGACCGGTGGATGACGGCGGTGCGGGAGAACCCGACGACCGGCGGGTACCTGACGGTGGACACGGTGGAGGTGCGACGGGCGACCCTCGAGGCCCTCACCCATTTCTGCGACTGGCTGCAGGGAGCCGGGGAGATGGAGGCGTTCTACCTCGACGTCGGCCGGCAGCGGCGGCATCAGGGCCTGGCCCTCGCCGACGTCCTCAGCGCCCTCGCCCTGCTCCGCAAGGAGATCTGGACCTTCGCCCGCCAACACCAGGTCCTGGCCAGCCCCATCGACGTCTATCGGGTCATGGAGTTGAGCCGCCGCATCGTCCTGTTCTTCGACAAGGCGCTCTACCACGTGACCCGCGGCTACGGCGCGGCGCCATGAGTCGCGCGGCGACTCGGAGGCCTGGCAGCCCGGTCGCGAAAAGAAATCCGGCCTCGCGAAAACGAACGCCGCCCTGTGCTTGACGGGCCCGCCGGCGGTTTCGTATGGTCCCAATCAGTCGTCGGAACGGGCAACCGAACCGACGACCGGCCACCCAGGCCGGCAACGGAACCGGGTGGTGGCGCCGGTCGCCTCCTTCGGGAGGCGGGCGACCGGGTTTCGGCCCGAGCGTTCGG
>CAYXHU010000286.1:0-3473 GCA_964464675.1 uncultured Acidimicrobiia bacterium | reverse complement strand
CAGGCCCCCTCCTCGAGATTGAACAGACCGTCGGCCGAGACCCCTCCCACCGACTCGGTGATCACCTGCACGACCTGCCACAACTCGGCTACCCGCCAGTTGTCCAGTGTCGTGATGCCCTCGGGCATCGAGATCACCGGCCTCGGCAGCGAGGCCGTCTGCATGCAGTGCCATCAGGGCCGGGCGTCTGCGATCCAGGTCGACGAGTCCATCGTCGCCGCCGGGGTCGACGACGACACGGTGAGTGAGGACCTCGGGTTCCTCAACATCCACTACTACGCAGCGGCCGCGTCCAAGTACGGAACCGAGGCAAAGGGTGGGTACGAGTACGAAGGCAACACGTACGACGCGTTCTTCGTCCACGTCGAGGGCTACGAGACCTGCGCCGACTGTCACGACACGCACTCGCTCGAACTGAAGATCGACGAGTGCTCTACGTGCCACACCGGCGTCGCCTCCGTCGAAGACCTGCGGAACATCCGGATGCCCGGATCGCTCGTGGACTACGACGGGGACGGGAGCCTCGACGAGGGGATCGCCGCGGAGATCACCGGCTTGCAGGAGATCCTGTACGCGACGATGCGGGCGTATGCGTCCGAAGTCGCCGGCTCGGCTATCGCATACGATCCACATGCCTATCCGTACTTCTTCAACGACCTGAACGACAACGGGGCGGCCGACGAGGACGAGGCCAACTTCGGGAATCAATTCGCGAGCTGGACGCCTCGCCTGGTCAGGGCGGCGTACAACTACCAGTTCACACTGAAGGACCCGGGTGGTTACGCCCACGGCGGCAAGTACCACATCCAGTTGCTGACGGACTCGGCGGAGGATCTCAACTCCGTGTTGTCGACACCGGTGACGGCCGTCGATGCGGTGCGCCGCATCGATCACGGCCACTTCGCCGGATCGGAGGAGGCCTTCCGTCACTGGGACGCCGAAGACCCGGCTGTGGTTCCGGCCTCGTGCGCCCGCTGCCACTCGGCAGGTGGGCTCGGCCAGTTCCTCACCGAAGGGGTGAACACGTCGCAGCCGCCCTCCAACGGGTTCCTGTGCTCGACGTGCCACACCGACTCCGAGACCTATGCCATCCACGAGGTGGGAACGGTCGTCTTCCCGAGCGGGCTCGTCGTGGACAGCGGTGACCCGGCGGCCAACATGTGCATGACGTGTCACCAGGGACGCGAGTCCACAGCCAGCGTGAACGCGGCGATCGGCGATGCCGACCCGAACGCGGTCACCGAGGGGTTGCGATTCCGCAACATCCACTACTTCGCCGCCGGCGCGACGCTGTTCGGCAGCGAGGCAGCCGGTGCCTACCAGTACGCCGGGCAGGAGTACCTGGGCAGATTCGCCCACGTCGAAGGGTACGACGCCTGCACGGAGTGCCACGGCACCCACACGCTGGACGTGAAGGTCACCGAGTGCGGCGCCTGTCACGGCGGCGTCGAGACCCGGGAGGACCTGGCTCTGATCAGGATCGACCCGACCGACTGGGACGGCGACGGCGACACCGGCGAAGGCATCGCCGGAGAGATCGCCACCATGGCCGACCTGGTCTACGTCGCGATGCAGGACTACGCGGGAAGCACCGAGGGAACGGACGCCATCGTCTACGACGCTCACGCCTACCCGTACTTCTTCATCGACAGCAACGGTGACGGGGTGGCCACCCCGGACGAGGCCAACTACGGCAACGGCTACGCGACGTGGACACCGCGTCTCTTGGCGGCCGCCTACAACTACCAGTACTCGCAGAAGGATCCGGGAGCCTTTGCCCACAACGGCAAGTACGTGCTCCAGGTCCTCTACGACACTCTGGTGGATTTGGGGGCCGACACGACCGGGATGACCAGGCCGTAGCGACCCACAGCCGCAACGACGAGAGGGACCGGGCCCCGGCCCGGTCCCTCTCCTTTCGGGAGTAGCCCGTACCCGGGGAGGCGTGGCCCTCTCGGCTACGAGCGCCGTGCCCGGCCGTCCGGGAGCGACCGCGTACCCCGGCCGCGCCTCCGGCGACACCCCCCTCCGCCGCCGTTGGGCGCCTCCGGGACTTCCCCTGCGGCGGGAGAAGAGGAGGGGGGTTCCTGTTCCCCTCCCTCAGCGAGGGCTGGCGCGGAGCGGAGCGGCGAGCCGGGGAGGGTGTGGCCGCCCCAAGGGGGCGCGTGCCCTCGGGGATGAACGTCCCCCTCGCCTTCGTGCCCTGCGGGCACCGCGGCACTTCCCCCAGAAGGGAAAGCGGGGAGGAGGGGCACGAAGCCACTCCCCCTTGGAGGAGGAAGAACGGGTAGGGCTCGTCCGCCGTTCGAGCGCTAGTACCCGGACTCCGGATTGTGGCACTGGGTGCACTTGATCGTCTGCCACACTCCGCCGATATCGGCCGGGTGCTGGAACGGCAGGCCCGAGATGTCGGAATCCAACTCGTTCAGGTCGTCGGACGGCCCCTGAGCCAGGATCGCGTGGCACGAGTCACACGACGAAGGGATCGTCACTCCCGCATCGCTGACCAAGTCGGTGAAGTGGCACCGGAAGCACCCGTCGTTCACGAAGTGGCTGAGGTTGTTGGTGCGCACCCGGTAGTCGGTCTCCATCTCCGGGAAGAAGTTGTCGTTGTAGATGCGCAGCAGCGTCTCCGAGGCCTGCTCGATCCGGCCGCTCAACTCGTCGTACCGATCCGTGTACCCGGTGCGGTAGTAGGCGCGCAGACCTTCTGGGATCTCGGCGTTGGCCTGCTCGGTGGTGTCGTAGTCGGCGTTGAGCAGATCGAGGCCCACCTTTCGGATGAACGGCAGGTCCCTCGCTATGGCATTCCGGGCGATTTCCAGGTTCATGGCGACCGCAGGAGGGAGGAAGTGGTGACTCGGACGGTTGTGACAGTCGATGCAGTCGAACGTCCGGATCTCTGCATCCTCGGGGATCTCTGCGCTCGGGTCTTGGAACACCGTGACCGTGCCGTCGCCCTCGGTGAGCCGAACCCACGGGATCACCTGGCGGTCGCGGTCCGTGGCGATGTACTCGATGGTGTTGGCCGTGATCATGTGCCAGTGGATGCCCTCCAGTTCGCCGGTCCGGGGATTTCCTCCGCCGACGTTCACCAGGAGGCTGATCGACCACGGCGAGTTGGCCTCGTCTGTTCGGTAGTACGTGTGATCCACCAGTTTCTGGCCGTAGAACTGGTCGGGCCAGTGGCATTGCTCACAGGTCTCCTGAGCCGGCCGCAGGTTCTCGATCGGGGTTGCGATCGGACGATCGAAGCTGTCGGTCATGGTCTTCCAGACCTGGCGGATCCCATCGATCTTCGACCTCACCCAGAACGAGCCCCCGGGGCCGATGTGGCACTCGGCGCACGACACCCGGGCATGGGCGGAGTGCTCGTAGGTGACCGCCTGCGGCCGCATCACCTCGTGGCAGGTCTCCCCACAGAACGCCACCGAGTCGGTCGCCTCGTAGGCCCTGACGCCGCTCCACGCGAC
>CAYXHU010000285.1:0-3478 GCA_964464675.1 uncultured Acidimicrobiia bacterium | reverse complement strand
CGTATGTGTCGAGTGCAAGCGGCGGGGCATCCCGTGCGTGATGGTCGCCAAGGGGATCCCGTGTCTGGGACCGGTGACGCAGGCGGGCTGCGGGGCCATCTGCCCGGCCTTCAACCGAGGGTGCTACGGCTGCTACGGCCCCATGGAGTCGCCCAATGTGATCGCACTCGGGAACCAGTGGAAGGAGCTGGGCGTGACCACTCGCGGGTTGGTGAACGCCTTGCGTGGATTCAACGGATACGCCGAACCGTTCCGGGAGGCAAGCGATGTCTTCGCCGCAGCAGACTGACGCCCGCAGCATCAACGTGGACTACCTCGCCCGAGTCGAGGGCGAGGGGAACATGAAGGTGCTGATCAGGGACGGGAAGGTCGAGATCGCCGAGTTCGGCATCTTCGAGCCGCCCCGGTTCTACGAGGCCTTCATGCGCGGCCGCCGCTTCAGTGAGGCGCCCGACATCACCGCCCGGATCTGCGGGATCTGCCCGATCGCCTATCAGATGTCCTCCGTGAACGCCATGGAGAGCATCATGGGGGCGACGGTGGACGGTGCGCTGCGCGAGTTGCGTCGGCTCATCTACTGCGGCGAGTGGATCGAGAGCCACGTGCTGCACGCCTTCATGCTGCACCTGCCCGACTTCCTCGGGTACCAGAGCGCCATCCACATGGTCCCCGATCACAAGGACACCGTCGCTGAGGCGCTGCGGCTCAAGAAGCTCGGCAACGACCTCATGATCCTGCTCGGGGGGCGGGAGATCCACCCGGTGGGCGTCAAGGTGGGCGGATGGTGGCGGGTTCCCACCAAGAAGGAGCTGCTGGGCTTCGTGGACGAGTTGGAGTGGGCGAAGGGGGCGGCCGAGCGGGCCGTGGCCCTCATGGGGACCCTGCCGATGCCCAAGATCGAGCAGCCCTTCGAGTTCGTGTCGCTCAGCCACCCCGACGAGTACCCCCTGCACGGCGGCAGGATCGTCTCCAACCGGGGCATCGACATCGACGTCTCCGAGTTCAACGACGTGTTCGAGGAGATCCACGTGGAGCGATCGAATGCGCTCCAGTCGAAGGTGCGCGAGCGCGGCTCGTACCACGTCGGCCCGCTGGCCCGGTACTCGTTGAACTTCGAGAAGCTGACGCCCGGCGCCCAGCGCGCCGCGCGGGATGCCGGCCTCGGGGAGACGTGCTTCAACCCGTTCCAGAGCATCGTCGTGCGGATGGTGGAGACGCTGTTCGCCGTCGAGGAGGCGCTCCGGATCATCGACGACTACGAGGAGCCGGACGCACCCGAGGTGCAGTTCACCATCAAGGCCGGTGAGGGCCACGGCGCGAGCGAGGCGCCGCGGGGCCTGCTGTACCACCGCTACGTGGTGGACGAGGACGGCTACATCCGGGACGCCCAGATAGCCCCGCCGACCGCCCAGAATCAGCTGTCGATGGAGGACGATCTGCTGGCGGTGATCGAGGACAACCTCGACCTCCCGGACGAGGATCTGCAATGGCGGCTCGAGCAGTCGATCCGCAACTACGACCCGTGCATCTCCTGTGCGACCCACTTCCTCAAGCTCGAGATCGATCGTGGGTGAGGTCGTGGTCATCGGCGTCGGCAACCCGGAGCGGGGCGATGACGGCGTCGGCTGGGAAGTGGTGTCCCGCCTCGAGGGCGTCCTGCCGCCCGGGGTCCGGACGGTGCGAACGAGTGGCGCCGACCCGGCGAGCCTCATGGAGGCGTGGCGGGGCGCCGGCTCGGCGGTCCTGGTCGATGCGATGGTCTCGGGCGTCGAACCGGGCACGGTGGCCCGGTTCGACGCCGGCGCGGCACCGCTCCCGTCCGGGACCCGGCTGGTGTCCACCCATGCGCTGGGAGCGCAGGCCGCCATCGAGTTGGCGCGTGCTCTGGAGGCTCTTCCCGGTCGCCTGTGCGTGATCGGCGTCGAGGCGGCCTCGTTCGAGCCGGGCTCGGGACTGAGCCGGGCGGTGGCCGAGGGCGCCGCGGCTGCGGCGAATGCCGTGCTCGATGAGATCCGGGTCGGGGTGGCGTAGTCGTGTGCCTCGCAGCAGCCGGCCGTATCGTCAGGACCTCGGGTGAGGGCCTCGAGAAGATGGCGGTCGCGGATCTGGGCGGCGCTCCCCGCGACGTGAGCCTGGCCATGGTTCCGGAAGCCGGAGCGGGCGACTGGGTGCTCGTGCACAGCGGGTATGCCTTCGAGGTCCTGTCCGATGAGGCGGCCCGGGAACTGCTCGATCTGACCGACGAGGTGTCGGGACACCTGTGAGGTCCGCCGCAGCGTCCTAGGATCGGGCGCAGGAGGTGTCGCGGGTGAAGCCACCGGCCCGGGACGAAGCGGATGTGCCGCACGGCATCGGTCCCGGCCCTGTGGCGCGCTGGCGCTTGTTCGGTGTCCTGCGGGTGGCGCTGCTGATCAGCCTCGCCGGGGCGGTCGTGGCGCTGGCGGTGCTCTCCCTGGTCGATCTCGAGGGAGATGCCGGGTTCTTCGGGCGCGGCGGCGGCCTTCTCCTCATCGGGGTGGTGTCGCTCGTCACCGGGTTCATCGACTACTCGCTCGGGATGGGACATGGGACCCTGGTGAGCCCGGTGCTGTTCGTGTTCGGCTTCGACGCTCTGCAGATCATCCCTGCGGTGCTCGCCTCCGAGGTGCTCGCCGGGGTGGTGGCCGGCGTCCTCCATCAGCGCTTCGCCAACATCGACCTGGGCCGCCGCACGCAGGACTTCGCGATCGTCCGGGTGGCCGTTCCTCTCGGTGTGATCGCTGCGGTGGCCGGCGCTGCGGCGGCGGTGGGGATGGACGGGCGTGCCGGGGACGTGGTCTTGGGGGTCGTGGTGCTGATCGCCGGCGGATTCGTCATCGCCGGCCGGGGGCGTCTCGGCTCGTTCTCGCTCCGGAAGGCAGGGGTGCTCGGCGCAGCGGCAGGCACGGTGAAGGCGCTCGTCGGCGGCGGCTACGGCCCGGCACTCACCGGCGGCCAGATCGCCCTGGGCCGTCCCGGCAGGAATGCAGTCGGGGTCACGACGGTGAGTGAGGCGGCGGTGGCGTTGGCCGGGTTCGCCGTGTTCGCCGTGCTGCACGGCGCGCCCAACTGGGACCTCGTGTTGGCGCTCTCGATCGGGGCTCTGCTCGCCACCCCGGCGGCCGCCTGGACGGTGCGGCTGGTCCCGGACCGGGGCCTGACCGCGGCCGTCGGCGTGACGGCGTGCGCGTTCGGGCTCATCGCTCTGCTGCGCGCCCTGGTCGGCTGACGGCTCCTACCGGCCCGGCATGGTGTAGTGGATGCTGCGGTTGGCGACGGTGAAACCGTGGCGTTCGTACAGCGAGAGCGCCGTCTGCGAGTCCGATGCGTCGACGTGCAGCGCCGCCCGGCGGAGCCCGGCATCTACACCTGCCTGCAACGCGAGCCGGAGTAGGTGTGCGCCGACGCCGCGACGCTGATCGTCCGGGAGTATCGCCAGGCGTCCCACGTACAGTTCCGC
>CAYXHU010000284.1:0-3485 GCA_964464675.1 uncultured Acidimicrobiia bacterium | reverse complement strand
TCTTCTCCAATCCGCAGCGGCCCGACCTCGGCTACGCGCCCGAAGTCAGCGACGACGGAGCGTTCCTGGTCCTCACCGAGTACGAGGGCACCTCCAACGAGAACGGGCTCCTCTGCAAGCCGCTCGACGAACCGGACGCGCCGATGACGAGGATCGTGCCCACCGGGATCGCTTCCCACCGGTTCCTCGCCCACCACCACGGCCGGCTCATCGTCGAATCCAACCTCGACGCGCCCAACGGTCGGATGGTGGCGATCCCGCTCGATGCTCCCGACGAGCGCATCGAGATCATCGCCGAAGGACCGAGGCCCATCGAGATCGCCTCAGCGGCCGCCGGCCGGATCGTGATCGTTGACCTCGACGAAGCGGCCCACACCGTGAGGTTGCACGGCCTCGACGGCTCCCCGGAGGGGCAGGTCCCACTCCCCGGGCCGGGAACCGTCGCCGAGATATCGGGACACATGGACGAGCCGGCGATCTTCCTCGGCTACCAGTCGTTCCTCCACCCGCCGACTGCTCTGTGCTGGGGGGACGGGACGACGACCATCTTCGCCGGCGAGGCACCGCCCATCGACCCGGGACGGGTGATCGTGGAACGCCGACACGCCCTCGCCGACGACGGCACCCGCATCGGCATGCACGTCGTTCGCCTGGCGGACACTCCGCTGCCGGCCCCGACCGAGCTCTACGGCTACGGCGGCTTCAACATCAACCTCACTCCGATGTACGCACCGGCTCGCCTGGCCTGGCTGGAAGCAGGAGGGATCGTGGTGGTGGCCAACCTGCGGGGCGGATCGGAGCACGGCGAGCAATGGCACCGCAGCGGCATGCTGGGCAACAAACAGCGGGTGTTCGACGACTTCGTCGCCTGCGCCGAGCATCTCATCGCCGAAGGGGTCACCACCCGGGAACGGCTCGGCATCCGCGGGGGCTCCAACGGTGGCCTGCTCACCACGGCGGTGATGCTGCAGCAGCCGGGACTGTTCGGAGCAGTGGTCGCCCAGGTGCCGGTCACCGACATGTACCGCTACCAGCACTTCACCGCAGGCCGCTACTGGACGGTCGAATACGGGGACGCCGGCGAGGATCCTGAGGCGTTCCGCTGGCTGGGGGCCTACTCACCACTCCACAACGTCCGGCCGGGCGTCGAGTACCCGCCTCTCCTGCTGATGACCGCAGAGAGCGACGACAGGGTCGTGCCGATGCACGCTCTCAAGTTCGCCGCAACCCTGCAGCACGCCGCCGGAGGTTCGTCCGCGAAACCCCTGTTGCTTCGGGTGGAGACCAGAGCAGGCCACGGGCTGGGCAAGCCGACGTCCAAGCTGATCGACGAAGCCGCCGACGTCTACGGGTTCCTCCTCCACCATCTGGCGCCCGACGGTGCGTCAGGAGGGGACGATCTCGAAGGTGGATTCGATGGCGACGGTGGCACGAAGTGATGCGGCCACCGAGCACATCTCGTCGTGGCTGCGCCGGATCGCCTCGGTCACGATCTCGTCGGTGAGGCCGCTACCGGTGAGGCGGTAGTGCAGCCGGATGCGCCGGAAGGTCCACGGCGGATCCGGCTGCTGGGTGGAGTGGGCCTCCACCGTGAGTCCGTCGAGTGAGACCCGCTCGTCGTCGCCGAGCACCAGCACCACGTCGGTGGCCGAGCACGAGGCGAGCGCCAGCGGGAGCAGGTCGGACGGCTTGGCGCCGGAGCGCTGCCGCCCGTCGATGTCGACGGGCATCCCCTTGGAGTCGTAGGCGTCGAACCGCAGGTCGCGGTCCCAGTCGAGAGTCACGGTCGGCATGGCAGGACGGTAACCCGTCTGCGGCTCCATCGGACTCCATGACAGGATGGTCCCGAGCGCCCCAGGGAGGACCGCCGTGAGAATCATCGGCCTGTTGGGAGGGATGAGCTGGGAGTCCTCGGTCGAGTACGAACGAATCATCAACACGGAGGTGCGTCGCCGGCTCGGCGGCGCACACTCTGGGGATCTCATCGTGAGGTCCTACGACTTCGCCGTCGTCGAAGCCATCCAGGAGGCCGGAGACTGGGAGGCAGCGGGACGTCTGCTCGCCGGAGACGCCCGGCGGCTGGAGGCGGCAGGCGCCGAGCTGGTCGTCCTGTGCACCAACACGATGCACCGAGTGGCCGATGCCATCGAGGCGGCGATCAGTGTCCCCTTCCTCCATCTCGCCGACGCAACCGCTGCAGCCGTGCGTGACGCCGGGCTTGGGATGATCGGCCTGCTCGGGACCCGGTACACGATGGAGGAAGCGTTCTACCGGGAGCGGCTCGAGAGCCACGGGCTCACCGTCCTGATACCGGACGAGCCCGGGCGGACCAGGGTGCACGACGTCATCTACGACGAGCTGGTGCAGGGCCGCATCGAACCGGCTTCCAAGGCCGCCTATCTGAAGATCATCGACGGGCTGGAGGCCCGCGGTGCCCAGGGGGTCATCGCAGGGTGCACCGAGATCGAGCTGCTGGTGACCGCCGACGACGTCGACCTGCCCTACTTCCCGACCACCAGGCTCCACGCCCTCGCGGCGGTGGACGCGGCCCTGGCCTGAGTCTGCTCACGTAGATTTGGGGCGAGGCATGGAGGACGCGGGATGGACCATGTAAAGGCGCGACTGCTTGCCGGCCTGCTGCCCGTGTGCCTGCTCGTTGCGTTCGCGACGCCCGTCCCTGCAGGCGCGGCCGACGGCGATCGATCCTCCTGCCCCGACGTCTCCCTACTGGGGCTGCACGGCACGGGGCAGCGAGCCGAGGGTATGGGACCGCAGGTGGATACGTTCTCCCGAGTGCTCGGTCGCATCGTCGAGGCCGACGGCCTCACCTTCGTGGCCGACAACGTCGACTATCGAGATGCCACGATCGGAGAGATCGTCTGGCCGGGCGGGTACGACTACGCCGACGGGGTCCTGGCCGGCGCAACATTGACCAGAGACATGCTGCTCGCCGCAGTGGCGGAATGCCCGGGCCTCGAGGTCGTCGTCGCCGGATTCAGCCAGGGCGGACATGCCGCCAAGGAGAGCCTCCGCCTCCTCCCATGGCGTGCCAGGAGGCACGTCGCCGCAGTCATCCTCATCGCTGAACCGTCCCACGACCCTGAGGAGGCGCTCGGAGCCCACTTCGTCCGGGACGAGACGCGGTACTCGCCCGGGCACGGCACGGGACTGATCGCCTTCTTCCCGCTGCTCTACCCCGGCGCCGAACCCGTACCGGACTGGGCTCGCGGCCGGGTCTCTTCCATTTGTTGGGGCTGGTACGCGGCTCCCGATCCGGTCTGCAACTTCGAGGCTGCCCCTCCGGGCATCGACTCGCCATGGGCCGCCTTCCGGGTCGCCTCCCACACCAAGCCCTACACCCGGGGTGTGGTCCTCCGACCGCTCGCCGAGTGGGCCGCGGCGCGGCTCGACTGATCTAGCCCTCCGGCGCGTTCGTGTCGTACCCGTCTGGCATGGTTGGGGTATGGGCATCGATGAGCTGCGTC
>CAYXHU010000283.1:0-3507 GCA_964464675.1 uncultured Acidimicrobiia bacterium | reverse complement strand
GCCTCGGCCGCACTCGTGATCGCCGCGATCTGGGTGGAGCCCTCCTCGGACGTGTACTGGAGGGCGGGCGGCGTCGTGTTCGTCCTGTTCGCAGCCGCTACGGTCACGGTTCCGATCCTGCATCGGATGGCCGACATCCCCGAGCCGTCGGCAGGCGTTTCCCCGGAGGTCGCCCACTGCCCATTCTGCGGAGCGCCCGTTTCCGGGGCGGCCGGGTCCAGAATCCCGTGCGCGGCGTGTGGACGGGACTGGGTGGTCGAAATCCGCTGACGACGATCAGGCGACTGCTCCGTGGCAGCGCTTGTACTTCTTGCCGCTGCCACAGGGGCAGGGATCGTTCCGCCCCACCTTGTCCTTGGCAGTCGCCTGCCGCTTGAGCGCCGCGCCACCGGTCCCCTGGAGCCGAACAACCGGGTCGGGTCGGGCCGTTTGCTCGACGACCTGAGCATTGAAGAGGTACCGCACCGAGTCGTGCTTGATGCCGGCGACCATGTCGGTGAACATGTCGAACGCCTCGCGCTGGTATTCGACGAGAGGATCCCGCTGCCCCATGGCCCGAAGGCCGATGCCGGACCTCAGGTAGTCCATCTCGGCGAGGTGCTCACGCCACTTGGCATCGACGATCGACAGCACCACGGTGCGCTCCAGCTTGCGGAGCAGCGGTTCACCGAACTCCGATTCCCGGCGCGTGTAGGCCTCCTGGGCGTCGGCCGCGACGGCGTCGACGATCTCCGACACATCGACTCCCGGGCGCACCAGATCCTCGGGACGCACCGACACGGGGTACATCAGGCCGAGCCGCCGGGTCAGTTCCTCCCAGTCCCAATCCTCGGGAGGCAGCTCCGGGTTGGTCGCCAGGCTCACTTCGTCGGCGAGCGCCTCGTCGATCCATCCTCGTACCAGTTGCTCGGTGTCGCGCTCGAGCAGGACCTTGGACCGCCAGGTGTAGATCACCTCGCGCTGGCGGTTCATGACCTCGTCGTACTTCAGGACGTTCTTGCGGATCTCGAAGTTCTGGCTCTCCACCTGGCGCTGGGCCCGCTCGATCGACCGGGTGACCATCTTGTTCTCGATGGGCACGTCTTCGGGGACCCTGAGGGTCTTCATGATCGACTGCACCCGCTCGCCCGAGAACCGGCGCATCAGGTCGTCTTCGAGGGATAGGTAGAAGCGGGATTCTCCCGGGTCGCCCTGGCGGCCCGACCGGCCTCGCAGCTGGTTGTCGATCCGGCGCGACTCGTGGCGTTCGGTGCCCAGGACGTACAGGCCGCCGACCGAGATCACCTTGTCGTGCTCCGCAGCCAGTTCCGACCGGAGCGCTCGCGTCGCCGCCTCGACCTCCGCCTCCCACTCGGGAGCATCGGGCTCCAGACCCCGCTTGCGGACCTCGAGCTTGGCGAGCTCCTCGGGGTTGCCGCCGAGCTTGATGTCGACACCGCGACCGGCCATGTTGGTGGCCACGGTGACCGCGCCCAGGCGGCCCGCCTGGGCGATGATCACCGCCTCTCGCTCGTGGTGCTTGGCGTTGAGCACCTCGTGCGGAACGCCTCGCTTGCGCAGCATCTCGGAGAGCCGTTCAGATTTCTCGATGGAGACGGTGCCGACGAGGACCGGCTGGCCCTTCTCGTGCCGCTCCACGAGGTCGCCGACGACCGCGTTGAACTTGGAATGCTCGGTCATATAGACGAGGTCGGCCTTGTCGTCCCGGGCCACGGGCACATTGGTGGGGATCGACACCACGGAGAGCTTGTAGATCTCGTTGAACTCGGCCTCTTCGGTGACCGCCGTGCCGGTCATGCCGGCCAGCTTGTCGTACATGCGGAAGTAGTTCTGGAGGGTGATCGTGGCCAGGGTCTGGTTCTCCTGCTTGATCTTCACCCCCTCCTTCGCCTCGATCGCCTGGTGGATCCCCTCGGAGTAGCGACGTCCCTCGAGGATCCGCCCGGTGAACTCGTCGACGATCTTGATCTCCCCGTTGGCGATCACGTAGTCCACGTCCCTCGAGTAGAGCTCCTTCGCCCTCAGCGCGACGTCGAGGTGGTGGATGAGATCGACGTTGGTGTGGTCGTACATGTTGTCGACGCCGAGGATCTCCTCGACCCTGGCGACACCCTCTTCCGTGGTGACCACCTGGCGCTTGCCCTCGTCCACCTCGTAGTGATCGTCGCGACGCAGGCGGGTGACGATGCGGGAGAAGTCGCGGTACCACTTGGCCGTGTCGGCGACCCGGCCGCTGATGATGAGCGGCGTCCTCGCCTCGTCGACGAGGATCGAGTCGACCTCGTCGACGATCGCGTAAGCATGGCCGCGCTGCACCATGTTCTCGGCGGACATCGCCATGTTGTCGCGCAGGTAATCGAAGCCGAACTCGTTGTTGGTGCCGTAGGTGATATCGGCGCGGTAGGCGGGACGCCGCTCGTCGGGGAGCATGTCGGCCTGGATGAGCCCGACCGTGAGCCCCAGGAAGCGGTGGACCTCTCCCATCCACTCCGCATCGCGTCTGGCGAGGTAGTCGTTCACCGTCACGACGTGCACGCCGGCGCCGCCGAGCGCGTTGAGGTAGACCGGCATCGTGGACACGAGCGTCTTGCCCTCGCCGGTCTTCATCTCGGCGATCATGCCGCGGTGCAGCGCCCCTGCGCCGACCACCTGGACGTCGAAGTGACGTTGCCCGAGCACACGTTTGGCGGCCTCGCGCACGACGGCGTAGGCCTCCGCCTCGAGATCGTCGAGCGTGGCGCCCCCGGCGAGGCGCTCCCGGAACTCCCCCGACTTGAGGCGCAGCGCAGAGTCGGTGAGCCGGGCCACGTCGGCCTCCAGGCTGTTGACCCGGACGACGAGGTCCTCGAGTTCCTTCATGCGCTTGCCTTCGCCGGCGCGCAGCAGCTTCTTCAGCAGGGCCATGGCCCGGCCATCATATCGACGGCCCGGTCGTGGGAAAGCCCTCGATCGTCAGCGCCGTCCGGCGGCGGAGCGACCCAATGCGGCGCGCGCTGCGTCACGACCGGCGCGGCCGGCCCGGGTGAGTGAACGCCGCCCGGCGATCCGCCCCAGGGCCTCGGTCACGCCGTCGTGCCGGCGCTCGGCAATGGCGGCGACCAGCTTGCGAGCCTGTTCGGCACCGGCGCGACCCGATTCGACGGCGCCGGCGAGGGATGCCACGACGGCGGGACTCGGGTTGGCCCGCAGCAGCGTGAGCGCTGCATGGCGTACCCGGCTGCTCCGATCGAAGAGGCCGGTGGCCACCACATCGACCGTCCCCTCGTTGTCGAGGAGCGCCAGGGAACGAAGTACCTCGACGCGAACCCTGGGTTCGGGGTGCTGCGTGAGTTGCTGCAGCGCGGGCACCGCCGACGGCCGGCCGGTCCTCCCCAGGGCGATGGCCAGGTTGCGGGCCACGAACCACCGGGGATCGTGGATGTGGGTCGCCAGGACTCTGACGTCACCGCGCCCGGCCCAGCCGAGGAACTCGATGAGCCGCCGCCGGCCGACCGGAGGGTCGTCGAG
>CAYXHU010000282.1:0-3518 GCA_964464675.1 uncultured Acidimicrobiia bacterium | reverse complement strand
TCCTCCCGGAGACAGGTGAGGTGATCTCGGGCGGCAACTTCCACGGGCAGCCGCTGGCGTTCGCGCTCGACTTCATGGCCGTCGCAGCCACGGAACTGGGCAGCATCTCGGAGCGGCGCACCGACCGGCTGCTCGATCCGGAACGGTCCTCGGGGCTGCCCCCGTTCCTGGCATCCCGGCCCGGGTTGAACAGCGGATACATGCTCGCGCAGTACACGGCCGCCGCACTGGTGGCCGAGAACCGGGTGCTCAGCCATCCCGCCTCCGTGGAGAGCATCCCGACCTCGGGTTCTCAGGAGGATCACGTGTCGATGGGATGGGGTGCCGGCCGCAAGCTGACCGAGGTGCTCGCCAACACTGCCCGTGTGATCGCCGTCGAGATCATCTGTGCCGCGGAGGGGATCGAGCACCGCCGGCCGCTGCACCCTGGGACGGGCACCGGTGCCGTGCTCGCCGAGGTGAGGACCCTGGTCGATTCCCTGGAACGGGACCATCCGCCCGGCCCGCGTATCGAGACGGTTGCCCGTGCCGTACGGGATGGACGCCTCATCCGGGCCGCTGAGGCGGCGGTCGGATCGCTACGCTGACCCCGAGGCGACTCGCGACAGCGGAGGCACGATGAAGGAGTTCTGGGAGAAGGTGAAGGGCTGGTTCGGCAAGGCCAAGGAGAAGGCCGAGCCGGCGGCCAAGAAGGCCGGGGAGGTCGCCAAGGAGGCCTGGGAGAAGGCCGAGCCGACCGCCAAGAAGGCCTGGGAGAAGACCAAGGACGTCGCCGGGGACGTCAAGGAGAAGGTCGAGGAGAAGGTCGACGACCTGCGCCACAAGGGCGACGAGGGCGAGGCCGGCGAAGCGGAGGAGAAGCCCGAGGGAGGCTGAGCCACCGCGCGGCAGACGACGAGACGGCTGTGGCCCGCCGGGGACCGGCGGGCCACAGCGCGTGCCTCGTCAAGCGGTGGGATGGACCTCGAGGTCGAACGGGGGGTAGCGGTCGGTGAGCCCGTAGAGCCACGAGGCGAGCCGCACGGTCCACTGCATGGTGCCCATGTAGAGGTCCTGGAAGGGGATCGGCAGCCGCCCGGTGAAGGCGACCACGATGAACCCGATCCACGATCCCACGGCGACGGCGAACCACAGGAAAGCGAGCAGGATCAGGTGGGGCAGCGCGGCGAGGGCCTTCACTGGGAAGAAGATGCCGGCGACCGCCCAGCCCTTCGAAGGCGCCTCGTTGCGGGGCGGGTCGACGTCGGGCAGGTAGTCCGCCGGTTCCGGCTCGAACGGTGGGTACACGTCGGTGACCCCGGTGTACCAGCCGACGATGCGGGTGTACCAGCGCAGATACCACGACATGAACGTCTGCAGGCCGTCGGGCAGCCGGCCGGTGAAGGCGACGATCCAGTACCCGATGTACGCGGCGGCCCAGGCGAGGCTCCCCAGGGCGTAGACGAGGATCAGGTGGGGGATCGCCAGGAGCCCCTTGACGAAGAAGATCCCGGCCACGGCCAGCCCGCGGCGCGGTTGCTCTGCGAATCGGTAGCGGATCAACTGATCCACGTGTTCCCCCTTGCGCTCGGTTCCGGAGAGCCTATCGCGCCGCCGACCGGCCCGGCCCGCCGGGCGTAGCCTGGGATGGAGCGACGAGAGAGGTGGCGGGGTGAGCGGACCTCGACCGGTGCGCGCCCGGCGCGGCCCCGAGCGCATTGCGAAGGGGTGGCTGCAGGAAGCGGCGCTGCGCTGTCTGATGAACAATCTCGACCCGGAGGTGGCGGAGCGACCCGACGACCTGGTGGTCTACGGGGGAACCGGGCGGGCGGCCCGGTCGTGGGATGCGTTCGATGCGATCGTCGCCTCGCTCACCGACCTCGGCGACGACGAGACGCTGCTCGTCCAGTCGGGAAAGCCGGTCGGCGTGTTCCCGACCCATCCGATGGCTCCTCGGGTGCTGATCGCCAACAGCCTGCTGGTACCGGACTGGGCCGACTGGGAGCACTTCTGGGAGCTGGAGGCGGCCGGGTTGATGATGTACGGCCAGATGACCGCGGGGTCGTGGATCTACATCGGCACTCAGGGCATCCTGCAGGGCACGTACCAGACCTTCTCCGCGATCGCCGAGCAGCGGTTCGGGGGGAGCCTGAAGGGAACGCTGACGCTCACCGCCGGGCTGGGCGGCATGGGCGGCGCCCAGCCCCTGGCGATCACGATGAACGATGGTGTGGCGCTGTGTGTCGAGGTCGACCCGACGCGCATCGCGCGGCGGATCGACACCGGGTACCTGGACGTCCGCGCCGGGTCTCTCGACGAAGCCCTGGAGGCGGCCGGGGTCGCCAAGACTGCCGGGCGGGCGATGTCCATCGGTGTGGAAGGCAACGCCGCCGACGTGTTCCCGGAGCTGCTGAGCCGAAGCCTCGAGGTGGACGTCGTCACCGATCAGACGTCCGCTCACGATCCGCTCAACGGCTACGTGCCGCGCGGGCACAGCCTCGAAGAGGCCGCCGCGCTGCGGGCCAAGGATCCCCACCGGTACGTGGAGGAGGCCAGGGCCTCGATGGCCGTGCACTGCGAGGCGATGGTCGGCTTCCAGCGGGCCGGGGCCGAGGTGTTCGACTACGGGAACAACCTGCGCGGCGAGGCTCGCCTCGGCGGCTTCGCCGACGCCTTCGCCTACCCGGGCTTCGTGCCTGCCTACATCCGCCCACTGTTCTGCGAGGGGAAGGGCCCGTTCCGCTGGGTCGCCCTGTCCGGGGAGGCCGCCGACATCGCCGCCACCGACCGGGCGATCGCCGCGCTGTTCCCCGAGGACCGGGCCCTGCACCGCTGGCTGGACATGGCGTCGCAGCGGGTCGCCTTCCAGGGTCTCCCGTCGCGGATCTGCTGGCTCGGCTACGGGGAGAGGGATCGGGCCGGCCTCGCCTTCAACGACCTGGTGGCCTCCGGGAAGGTGTCGGCGCCGATCGTGATCGGCAGGGACCACCTGGACGCCGGCTCGGTGGCCTCTCCGTACCGGGAGACGGAGGACATGCTGGACGGATCGGACGCGGTGGCCGACTGGCCGATCCTCAACGCTCTGCTGAACACGGCGTCCGGGGCCGCCTGGGTCGCGGTGCACCACGGGGGAGGGGTCGGCATCGGCAAGTCGATCCATGCCGGCGCCCAGGTGGTGGCCGACGGGACCGCCGACGGGGCCGAGCGGCTGCAGCGCGTGCTCAGCAACGACCCGGGCACCGGGGTGATGCGGCACGCCGACGCCGGCTACCAGCGAGCCGTCGACGTCGCCAAGGAGCGCGGGGTGCGCCTCCCGATGGTGGGCGGATGAGCGACCTGCTGGTCGCCGGGATCCGGTCCCTGGTTACCAACGCGGGCGACCCGGATCTGCTGGGAGTGGTGAACGACGCCGCGGTGGCGATCCGGGGAGGGGTGGTCGCCTGGGCGGGCCCGGCCGGCGACGTCCCGGACGAGCATCGGGCGCTTCCGCTGCTCGATGCCGGGGGTCGGGCCGTCGTCCCCGGCTTCGTCGATGCCCA
>CAYXHU010000281.1:0-3532 GCA_964464675.1 uncultured Acidimicrobiia bacterium | reverse complement strand
GACGGCCCGGTACATGGCCCCCGTGTCGAGATACGGGATCCCCAGGGCGGCGGCTCGGTGCATGAGCGCTGTCTTGTCCTGGCACTCGGCGGTGATCGACGGGTCGGCGGCTGCGACGGCCAGGTCCGGGAGGCGATCGCGATGCCCGGCGAGCCAGGAGATCTCCACGTCGCCGACGGGGAACACCACGGCCGGCCGATACCGCTCGAGGGCGGCCAGGAACGGTTCTAGGAACCCGTCGCCGATCGGGGGATGCGCCCACGTCTCGGCGACGTGGCGAGAGTGCCTCGTCTGGGAACGGCGTCCGGTCACCTGTCCGAGCACCACGCGCATCCCGTGCGCCGCCAGGGCACGTGCCACCGTCAGGGTCTGTCGGTAGTCGCCGATCAGAAGAGCGGCGGGCCGGCTCATGAGATCTTCCGTGCGAAGGCCGGCGTCTCTCTTCGATCCACGGTGCCGATCCGAGCCGCCCCGTAGAGGAGCAGGGCCGCTGCGGTCACTTCGAGCACCTCCTCGACGAGGCGGGTCGTGGTCGTGCCGCCGAGCAGATCGAACCCCACGGCAACGACGGAGATCGTCACCGACGCGGTCACGATCGAAACGGGCCGGTGGGCGCGCACCCACGTCCCGGCTCGGCGCACCAGCCCCCGCCGGTGTGCGACGGCCAGGAGGGCGATCGCCGCTGCGACGGCGACGCCGGCTGCATGCAGGCGGCGGACGCCGAGGTCGGCGAGCACCCTCTCGGCGACGTCGAACACGTCGTGCAGGCCGTCCACCTGCTGCCCGGCGACCGTCGGCAGCGGGAGCCCGAAGATGCGGGCCCCGTACGCGGTCTCCTCGCCGAAGCCGACGAGTCCTGCTGCGGGCAGCAGCCAGGACCACGGTTCCGGAGGCCGGCATGTGGCGAGGCGCACGATCCCGGTGATCCCGGCGGCGAGGAACAGGATCGCCGCGGTCCATTCGATCGGACCGTCCTCGCGTGTCAGCGCCTCGCGGGCTCCGGGGATTGCCGCGTAGGCCGCAACCAAACCCAGGGGCACGAGCGCCAGGGCGGCGGCCGTCCGGCCGTCGGGGCGCCGTGCAGGGGTGGGAGCGGCGTGAGATTCCATGCCTACTGGGATTCTTCGGCACGAGTGGGCCGGGTTTGATCGGCATTCGGTGCCCGGAACAGCCCGACCAGAGCAGCCAGGTCCCGGCGTTCCATGGCGAGGAGCACGGCCCCGTACGACGCGGCCCCGACGGCGGCCGCCGCCGTGAGACGGGCTGTCGGGCCGGCACCCTCGGTGGCCGCCAGCACCGGGAGCACCGCGGCCACCATCGCGGTTCCTGCGATCGCCGAAGGTCCGAAGGCCCGGACGATGTCGCAAGGACGGATGCCCAGCATCCTGGCCACCACGACACCGCGCAGGCCCTTGACGAGCGCGGCCGTGACGAGATGGGCCAGGGCGACGCCGACCAGCCCGTGCTGCACGCCGATCGAGAGGGCGGGCATCAGCAGCGCCAGCTTGAGCACGGCGATACGGGTGAGGATTCCCGGCCTGCCCATCGCCTTGTAGACGTCTCCGTCGGCGACCATTGAGGAGCTCACCAGCGCGAAGACCGCCAGGACCCGGACGACCGGCACGGCGTCGAGCCATTCGGTCCCGAGGATCACCAGGACGATGGGCTCGGCGGCCACCGCCAGGCCGAGACCGACGGGGACCACGAACATCTGGACGTAGCGGATGCTGGCGAAGAAGCCGGATCGCAGCCGTTCGACGTCGTGCTGGACCGTCGCCAGTGCCGGGAAGAAGACCTTGCTGAGCACCCCGACCACGCTGAGCAGCAGCAGCTCGGGGAGGCGGTAGGCGAGCGTGTACAGACCGAGCGCCCCGGCACCGAGGACCTTGCCGACCACCACGTAGTCGAGGTTCCCGACGACCGTGTGGATCACGTCGACTCCGAGCAGCGGCGCCCCGAACCGGGAAAGGGGACCGACGAGACGGCGGGCCGGCCGGAGGCGCGGCCGCCAGGGGATCACGACCCATGCCAGGACGCTCGACGCGGTGACGCCGGCGAGTTGTCCGGCCACCAGCGCCCAGACGTCCCATCCGGCGAGTGCGGTGCCGATGGAGACCGCCATGCGGACCGCGGCCTGGCCGACGTCGGGGATCAGCTTGGCCCGGAACGCCAGGTCGCGTTGCAGGAGCGTGAGGTGCGTCGTACCGAGCGATTGGACGAAGAAGGAGAGCCCGAGGACCCGAAGCAGGCCGGTGACACGCGGCTCGCCGAAGTACCCGGCGATCCAGGGAGCGGCCAGGGCGGCGAACGCCGTGAGCACCGCTCCCAGGACGAGGTTGATGGTGAACACCGTGTCGGCGGCCTCGTCCACGTCGTCGCGGCGCTGGATGAGAGCACCACCCAGACCCAGGTCCCGGAACACCGCCAAGTAGGCGACCGCTACGGTCGCGAACCCGACGATGCCGAAGTCGTCCGGTGTGAGCAGGCGCGCTAGCACGGCGGTGGTCCCCAGCACGAGCACCTTCGACAGGAACCACGCCAGGTAGTTCCAGGCGACGGCGCGCGCCGTGGCGCGGGCCAGCGGCCCGCCGGGATGGCGGATGGTGTCCATGTAGCGTTCCGGTTGCCATCGGCCCGCTGCGGGCGCCGCTTGATCGGCGCCTGGGGTGCCCGGCCGGAGTCCGGCGGGGGAGATGTAGGCTCGGAGGTCGATGCAGTACTCACAGAACCTCACCGAAGAACGGCCCACCTTCGTCACCCACCTCGAGTGCTCCGCCACGGGAGAGCAGGTCCCCGCCGACACCGTGCAGGGGCTGTCGGCCGCCGGGAAGCCGCTGCTGGTGCGCTACGACCTGCCCGGGATCGGTGCAGCGCTCGACCGGGAGACCCTGGCCGGCCGGCCGGCCGACTTGTGGCGGTACCGCGAGTTCCTCCCGGTGCGGCGCACCGCCGACATCGTGTCGCTCGGGGAGCCGGTGACCCCCCTGGTGCCGGTTCCGTCCTACGGGGCCAGCCTGGGCGCAGTCGGCGATGTGCTCGTCAAGGACGAGAGCCGCCTGCCCACCGGCACCTTCAAGGCCAGGGGCCTCGGCATGGCGGTGAGCATGGCCAAGGAGCTGGGGATCACCAGGGTCGCCATGCCCACCAACGGCAACGCCGGGGCGGCTCTGGCGGCCTACGCCCGGCGGGCCGGCATGGAGGCCTACGTCTTCTGCCCGGCCGACACCCCCGAGGTCAACGTCAGGGAGATCGGGCTGCAGGGCGCCAAGGTCTGGCGCGTGAACGGGCTCATCAACGACTGCGGCAAGATCGTGGCGGAGGGAAAGGAGCGGATGGGCTGGTTCGACCTGTCCACCCTCAAGGAGCCGTATCGGATCGAGGGCAAGAAGACGATGGGCCTCGAGCTCGCCGAACAGCTCGGCTGGGACGTCCCGGACGTCATCTTCTACCCGACCGGCGGCGGCACCGGGCTGATCGGCATGTGGAAGGCCTTCGCCGAGCTGGGGGCGATCGGGTGGCTCGGCGAGCGGAG
>CAYXHU010000280.1:0-3533 GCA_964464675.1 uncultured Acidimicrobiia bacterium | reverse complement strand
GCTCCGAATTCCCCGCAGGTCGCCGATCCCGTCGCAGTTGCCGTCCTGGAACGAACGCGGGTAGATCTGGTAGAAGACGGCGCTCCTCCACCACGACGCAGTCGCCTCAGACATCGGCCTCTCCGGTGCGTTGCCGATGGACCCGCCCCTCTCTGGCCCTGAGCGACTCCCCGGTACCGGAGCGGTATCGGGACAGCGTGATCTCGGCCAGGATCGACACGGCGATCTCGCCGGGCGTCTCCGCGCCGAGGTCGAGACCTACCGGACCGTGGATGCGCGCCAGGTCTGCCCCGGCGAACCCCATCTCCGCCAGCCGTTCCAGCCGCTTGGCATGGGTGCGGCGCGACCCCATGGCGCCGATGTACTTGGCCGGAGACCGCAGCGCCATCGGAAGCAGCGCATCCTCGATGCGGGCGTCGTGGCTCAGCACCACCAGGTAGGTCCGCCCGTCGAACTCGAGGTCGAGATCGCCCGGCCATCCGACCAGCACCCTGTGAGCGGCCGGGAACCGCTCTTCGGTGGTGAAGGCGGGCCGCGGGTCGGCGACCGTCACGTGGAACCCCATGACCCGCCCCATCTGCGCCAGCGGCTCGGCGACCGCCACAGCGCCGAAGACGATCAGCCGGGGCCTCGGCGCGATGGTCTCGATGAACACGCGGTGATCTCCGTACCAACCGGACCGCTTCTGCTCGATCGCCATGAGCGCGCCGGCATCTGCGGACACGTCGGCGACGATCTCCGCCGGCAGCCTCCCCGCCACGAGGCCTGCCTCCGCATCGAACACGGCATGCTCGCCTGCGGCCGGGCCCTCGACCACGGTCGCCAGCGCCCCGAGCCGCTCCTCCTCCACGAGCCGCCGAACCGCGGCGAGTACGTCGCTCACCACGGCTCGATGAAGACTTCGATCGTGCCGCCGCAGGCCAGCCCCACCTCGAACGCGTCGGCATCGGCAATCCCGTAGGTCACCAGGCGGGGCTCACCGCCGGCGAGCACCTCCTGGGCGTGCACCGCCACGTCGTTCTCGACGCACCCGCCGCTCACCGAACCGAACATGTCGCCGTCGGACGACACGAGGAACCGGGAACCCTCGGGCCGGGGCGCCGACCCGCGCACCGCCACCACCGTCGCCGCAGCGACGCCCTTCCCCTCGGCCGCCCAACGCTCGTAGACGTCTAGATCGTCACGCATCCCAGCAGGCTATCAAGGCGTGACCGTTTGACACCCGTCCCGCCTAACCTGATCTCTCCCCAGTGACTTCTCCGGGAGGTGCGGTGAACCGGCGCAGCGACCTCACCCACTACGAAGGTGGGCGAAGCCGCGGCGGGAATCTCAGGCGGCGCAGCCGGCGCCGCCGGCAAGTGGTCACCGCCGTCGTTCGGGTGCTCACCGTCGGCGCCATGGCCGCCCTGGTCGTCGCGGCCGGCATCGTCTTCCTGCGCCGGATGGCGGCCGCCGACGACATCCCGCTGCGCGTCATCGACACCGAGGAGGTCCCGGTCGTCGGAGCGGTGATCACCTCCCCCGACGGAGACACCGCAGAGACGGACGAGGACGGGCTCGCCGCCCTCTCGTTCGAGGCGCCGGCGGCGCTCAGCGTCTCGGCACCCGGGTACCACACCGGCACCTTCAACGTCGATGTGGTCCCGGAGGACGGGCTACTGCACCTCCAAGTCGACCCCGTGATCCTGCAGGGCCGGGTCACCAGCCCGGACGGCATCGGGCTCCCCGGTGCCGCGGTGAGCCTCGGTGAGATGACGACACAGACCTCCGAGTTCGGCTCGTTCGAGTTCGTGCGCGCCGTTCCCGGCGTCATCGAGGTCGACAAGCTGGCATGGGAGCCGGCCGCCGTGGACTGGGACGGAGCCGAAGGCCGCTTCGACGTCACTCTCGAGCCCTTCATGGTCCGCGGCCTGCGGGTGGGCGCCGCCGCGGCGGGGACCCCCGGCGACTTCCAGACGCTCCTCGCGATCGCCGAGGAGACGATGGTCAACACGCTGGTGTTCGACACGAAGCAGGAAGAGGGCACCGTCCTCTACGACACGCAGGTCCAGGAAGCCCACGACATCGGAGCCGTCAACCCGCGCTACGACGTCGAAACAGCGCTCCGTGCTGCCGACGAGCGCGGGCTCTACACGATCACCCGGATCGTCACCTTCCAGGACGGCTTCCGGGCCCCTGCCCGGCCCGACCATGCCATCTGGGACTCGGAGACCGGCGATCTGTGGCGCAACGGGCGCGGCCTCACGTGGATGGACCCCACGGACCGCGGCTCCTGGGACTACCCGATCGCCCTGGGGCTGGAAGCCTGCGAACTGGGGTTCGACGAGATCCAATTCGACTACGTCCGGTTCCCCACCGACGGCGACGTGACCGTCACCCTGTACGACGTCCCTGTCGACCAGGAGGTCCGAACGGAAACGATCGCCGCGTTCCTCTCGGAGGCCAGGTCACAGATCAACGAGGCGGGATGCGCGGTGTCCGCCGACATCTTCGCGATCGTGCTGTCCGTCACCGACGATCAGGGACTCGGACAGATGCCCGAGGACCTGTCGTATGCCGTCGACGCCGTCAGCCCGATGATCTACCCGAGCCATTACAGCCCGGGATGGCTCGGATACGACGACCCCAATGCCCACCCCGAGGAGGTCGTGACCCAGGCGCTCGACGCCGGGGCGCCCCGCTTCGTGGGCGGGGCGATCCTGCGCCCATGGCTCCAGGCGTTCTTCTACGACGCCTCCCAGGTGCACGAGCAGATCGCCGTAGCCGAGGAACGCGGCATGGGGTGGATGTTGTGGAACGCGCTCAGCGAGTTCGTGGACGGAGCGGTGCCTCCCGAGTGAGGTCCCGCCGCCGGATCAGTCCCGCAGTCCCTTGTCGGTGTCCCGCAGCCGCTTGGCGAGCTCGGCCATCATGCGCACCCCCACATCGGGGTGGTTGGAGAGCAACGCCTTGAGGTCCCACTGGGTGATCACGAGCGCGGTCACGTCCTCGATCGCCACCACCGAGGCGGTTCTCGGGGTGTCCTCGAGCAGGAGGGCCATCTCCCCGAAGTAGTCGCCCGGCCCGAAGTGGGCGAGCGTCTTCGAGCCCTTCCGGACCTCGGCGGACCCTGACAGCAGCACGTAGAACCCGCGCCCCCCTTCATGCCCTTCGGCGATGATGACGGTCCCGGCGGGAAAGGAACGCTCCTTGGCGGTGCTGAGCACACTGGACAGCTCGTCATCGGACAGGCCGGCGAAGAGGGCCGTGCGCTTGATGAACTGGGCCGTGTCCATGATCCTCCAACTTCGGGTCGGCGTAACGATATCCGATGCCGGGTTGCTGCGCCGTCAGTGTGCCAGGCGCGGCACGAACCAGTCGGCGGCCAGTTCGCACACCCGTTCGAGGGTTCCCGGCTCTTCGAACAGGTGCCCCGCACCGGGGACCACCTCGAGGTCGGCCTCGCAGCGAAGCCGCGCCCGGGCAGAGCGATTGAGCGTGAGGACCGTCTCGTCGCGGCTCCCGACGATGAGCAACGTCGGCGCGCCGACCGC
>CAYXHU010000279.1:0-3542 GCA_964464675.1 uncultured Acidimicrobiia bacterium | reverse complement strand
CACCGCGCTGCCGGGAACCGTCGAGGCCTACTACCAGGAGATCGGCCGGGCGGGTCGCGACGGCGTGGGCAGCGACTGCATCCTCTTCTACTCCTGGGCGGATGTCATCAATCTCGAGCGCATGGTGGCCGGCAAGGAGACGGCCGCTTTCCACTCCCGCCAGATCCGGGCGGTGTTCGACTGGGCCGACCGGGCGTCGTGCCGGCACCAGAGCGTCGCCGCCCACTTCGGGGAACACATCGAGCGATGCGGGACGTCGTGCGACGTGTGCGCCGGGTTCGACGTGCTGCAGGGCCTGGCGGCACCGCGCCGGGCCGGCACCCTCGATCTGCCGGAGGAAGGCCTCCCCGGAGAGGACCTCCGGGACACTCCGCTGTTCGCAGCGCTCCGGGACCTGCGCCGGCGCCTCGCCGACGAGCGCAATGTGCCCGCCTACGTCGTCTTCAGCGACGCCACCCTGCTCGAGATGACCGCTGCCAGACCGCAGACCGAAGCCGAGTTCCTGGCGGTGTCGGGTGTCGGCCCCGCCAAACTGGAACGATACGGCGAGCAATTCCTCGTAGTCATCCGCCGACACGGGTGAGCGCCGGTCGCCGCAGGGACAGAGCCGGTCCTCCTGCCTGTCGGCAATCCGAACCCGTTGTCGTCATGCCACAATTATGGCATGATCATCGCATGCCGAGAGTCCGTGTCAGCACCACCGTCGACGAAGCGCTGCTGGCCCGAGCGCGACAGTTGATGGCAGGTGCGAATGACGCAACCCTGCTCGATGAGGCTCTCCAAGCCCTCCTTCGACGCCATCGCGCTGCAGAAATCGATCGCGCCTACGAGGCGTACGACGAGCACCCACCGAGCGAGCCAGATGCCTGGGGCGATTTGGCGTCGTTTCGTGAGGCCGCTGGACGCTCGTGACCGACGTGCCCGCTCGCGGTGAAGTCTGGTGGTGCGAACTCCCCGACGTCGGTAGGCGGCCTGTCGTAGTCCTCTCTCGTGATCCTGCGATCCCGCGACTACGCCGTGCACTCATTGCCCCCTGCACGACGACGATCCGCGATCTGCCGAGCGAGGTCGCTCTGACTGCCGGAGAGGATCCCGTGCCGCTCGATTCGGCCGTCAATCTCGACTCAGTCGAGAGTGTCTCGGTCGGCAACCTGACCGAGCGACTCGGCCGTCTCAGCGACGGCCGCATGCGTCAGGTCTGCCGGGCGCTGGCCGTCGCCGTCGATTGCGAGTGAGGACGTTCGGCCGGGAGCTCCGGCCGCAGCCTGGGGGCATGAGCTTTGCGATCGCCACCCCAGGTGCGTCGCCTCTCATTGCCCCGGGCATCAGACAAGTGCACGCGCTCGACCTCGGGTCAGAAGGTCGTGACGCGACCTGGAAAGGCTCTCGACCAGTGGAACACCGAGATGCTGTGGCGGAGTCCATGAGTCCAGAATGGGTCAGCCTTGCACAGCTCTTCAGCCGATTCGCGGTCCGGCGCGTCGATGATCCAGATCGCACCAACCGGAGACGCATCGGGATGATCGCGAAGCGCACCAGCGGCGATGATCCGGTCGGCGTGCTCGTCGAGATACGCGAGGTGAGCCTCCAAATGCTCGTCGCGCACTGAGACGGCGTTCGGATCGTCTCGGAAGTAGCCAACCATCAGCATGGGTTCGACACTAGAGAGCGAGGTGACGATCTGGGGATCGGATCGAAGCCTGTGACTTCTGTGTCGATTCTCCTTGCCCCGAGGCAGAGCGACACATCAGAGGCCCCCTCGGATCCCTCGCTGGTAGGAATGTGTTCGGGAATCGCCACCGCAGGGTGTCGTATCCCTGCAGGCCTGTTCAGTGTCTGATGTCAAGAGCGAAGCGGAGCGCGCGATCGAGATTCATGCGTTTCTCGAGGTCCAACACGCCGACGGCCTCCACATCCAAGGCCGCCTTGGGCACGGTCAAGACGTTGTCGCACATGATGACGCCAGATTCCGGAAGCCCGCAGTCCGCCCCCACCTCCACTTCGGAGGCGATGCCGCGGATGGTGCGAGTGATCGGGGCGCCGACAAGACCCGCCGCACCGCCGACTTCGACATTGAGGCCACCATCACAGGGTGACCCCCGGCAGGTATGTGCTTTGCGATCGCCACCCCGGGGCTGAGGAATGTCGGGGACGCCAGAGGTCCTGGTCTGTTCCGGCCGACGAGCCCTACAGCATCCCCTGCTCCAGGAGCTCCAGCACCTCGGCCGCCCGCTCCCGGGTCGCCGCCAGGTCGCCCAGACGTTCCATGCTGCGCAGCGGCAGGGCCATGCGGCGGTTGCCGGCCAGCCGGTCCCGGTTCCGGGCGAGGAAGTCCCAGTACAGGGTGGTGAACGGGCAGGCCCGCTCGCCGGCGCGCAGCTTCGGATCGAACGGGCAGTCGCTGCAGTAGTCGCTCATCCGGTCGATGTACGCGCCGCCCGACACGTACGGCTTGGTCGCCATGCCCCCGCCGTCGGCCCACATCGCCAGGCCGGCCACGTTGGGCACCATCACCCAGTCGGCGGCGTCCACAAACGACGCCCGCATCCACTCGGTGAGGGTCCCGGGGTGCACGCCGCACAGGTTGGCGAAGTTGGCGAGGATCATGAGCCGCTGGATGTGGTGCAGCCAGCCCCGCTGCTCGATCCCGGCCACCGCCTCGGCCAGGCAGCGCATCCGGGTGGGCGCCCCGCCGGTGAAAGCCGGTGGCAGGGAGCCCTCGTTGCCGAGCACGTTGGCGTGCTCCAACTCCGGGCGCAGCCAGTAGACGCCCCAGATGAACTCCCGCCACCCGACCACCTGGCGGATGAAGCCCTCCGCCGAGGCGATCGGGACGCGCCCGGAGCGATAGGCAGCCTCGACCGCGTCGCACGCCTCGCCGGGCAGCAGCAGGCCGAGGTTGAGGCACGGGCTGAGGAGCGAATGGGCCAGGTGCCACGACCGAGTGGTCATGGCGTCCTCGTGGGGCCCGAAGCCGGGAAGCACCTCGGACACGAAATGCTCGAGGCGCTCGAGCGCTCCCGCCCGGTCGGTGGCCCACCAGCCCTCGGGCTCGGCGCCGAACGCCGAGCGTGGAAGGCCGGCCAGCACCTCCTCGTCGAGGTCGTCGAGGGGAGTGACCGGCGGCTCCGGCCAGGGATTCCCCTCCGGAGGCGGCTCCCGGTTCTCCGTGTCGAAGTTCCAGTGGCCTCCCGCCGGCCGGTCGCCGTCCATGAGGTATCCGAGCCGGCGCCGCTGATGGCGGTAGAAGTGCTCCATCACCAGTGACAACCTGCCCTCGGCCCACGCCGCGAACTCGTCGCGGTGGCACAGGAACTGATCGGAGCGGACCGACTCGACATCGTTGGCTCGCAGCATCCTCTCGGCTCGGCGCGACAGGGGCTCGGTGGCCACGACCCGCTCCGGGGCATGCTCCTCGCGGTGCGCGGCCAGACCGGCTGCAAGCGTCGGCGCCCACCGGTAGTCGACCAGGAACCCCTCGGAGCGGAGCGCCCCGGCGAAGCGGCGCAGTATAGCATGCTCGCGAGCGGGCTCCAACCCCG
>CAYXHU010000278.1:0-3548 GCA_964464675.1 uncultured Acidimicrobiia bacterium | reverse complement strand
GGCGTCGTGCAGTTCGGCGACGTTCACGTCGTCGGGCCCCAGCCCGGCCATCTCGAATGCGGCCGCCGCCGAGCGGCGCACCGCCATGAGGTCGGTCGGCTCCTCGCGTTCGTGCACGGCCAGCGTGTCGGTGGCCTGCCCGATCCCGGCGATGCGCACCATCGGGCGCCCCAGCGAGCGGGCCACGTCCTGCGACGTGAGCAGCACGGCCGCCCCGCCGTCGGACACCGGGCAGCAGTCGAAGAATCGCAGCGGCTCGGCCACCCACGGGTTGTTGGTGAAGGCCTCCGGGCTGTCGATGATCCCTTCCAGGGACACCGGCTGCTGCAGGTGGGCGTTGGGGTTCAAGAGGGCATTGCGGTGCCCCTTCACGGCGGCCATCGCCAGGTGCCGCGCCGTCACCCCGTACTTCTCCATGTAGAGCCGGGTGAACATGGCGGCGTGGCTGGGCAGCGTCACCCCGTAGATGAACTCGGCGAGCGGATGGGTGAGCGTCGCCACGAAGCTGGTCGCCTCGAGGTTGTTCACCTCCCGCATCCGCTCCGCTCCGGCCACCAGCACCACGTCGTACATCCCCGAGGCCACCCCCAGGAAGCCCTGCTTGATGGCCGAGGCCCCCGAGGCGGGGCCGTTCTCGATCCGTTCGGCCCCCGCCGGCGTCAGGCTCAGCGAGTCCACGACCGCCGAAGCGAGTGCCGACTGGTTGTTGATCCGGGCGCTGCCCATGTTGGCCACGTAGACCTGCTGGACGTCGCGGGTGCCCGCATCCTTCATGGCGTCCATCGAGGCGTACGAGGCGATCTCGGCGAGCGGGTACTCGAGCCGGGTGAACGTGGTGATGCCCACCCCGGAGACGTAGACCTCACGCATCGTCGCCGCTCCTCTCCTCCTGGGCCCAGCGCTGCAGGATCAGCGCGCTGCCGGTGGAGTCGTACTTCGCCCGCGTCGCTGCCAGCAGGTCGGCCGGCGAAGTCGGCGGGTCCGACGGCGGCAGGATGGCCTCGTGGGCCTTCGCCAGCAGATCCTCCGGCACCGGCCGGCGCCCCACGACCAGCGTGTTGCGGGCCCGGTCGAACAGCTCTCGGGTGAGGGCGTACGACGGGACGCCGCCGAGCTCGTGGGCGACGCCGAAGCGCTCCTCGAGCTTGTACTCGATCATCCAGCGGCGGAACCCGATCGGGGACTCGGCCACGATCAGCACCTCGTCCTGGCCGAGGATGTCGATGTGGTACTCCATCTTCGCCGCGAAGGCATGGGCACCGATGCGCAGCCCGCGCCGCATGGCGAGGGTGTGCAACGACATGCCCTGGTGCGGGTTCACCGTCCGCCCGTTGACGATCGCCGCCAGCTCGCCGTCGATCTGGGCGACCAGGACGTACTCGTCCTGCATCCGGTAGTGGTACCACCCGAGCAGTTCGGCGTAGACCCGCGCCGCCACGAGGTCGTAGTAGTCCCGCTCCACCATGACGAGTGGGGCCACGTAGCGCAGCAGCGTGGGCACCTCGTCGCGGGTGGCCTGGCGGATCACCATCTCCTCGCCGCTCGCCAGCGTCATGTACTTCGCCGGGAACGGCGGCAGGTCGTGGTCGATGGGCCTCAGGATCTTCTCGAGATCGACGGCCATTCGTGCTCCTATCTGTCTTCCTGTCGGTTCAGCATGGCCAGGGCCACCTTCTCGGCGGTGACCGGCATGGACGTCAGCCGCACCCCGACCGCGTCGGCCACCGCGTCGGCGATCACCGGCGCAGCGGCGATCATCGTGTGCTCCCCGACCCCCCGGGCACCGAACGGCCCGTCGGGCTGGGGGACTTCGACGATGATCGGGATCACCTCGTCGGGGACGTCCTTCGAGGTGGGGATCTTGTAGTCGGTGAAGTTCGGATTCATCAGGCGCCCCGACTCGTCGAAGCGCATGTCCTCGTAGAGCACCGTGGCCAGCCCCTGGAGGAGGCCGCCGGTGATCTGGCCCTCGACGAGCGTCGGGTTGATGGCCCGGCCGGCGTCCACGGCCAGCGCCGCGGTGCGCACCCGGATCTTCCCGGACTCCTTGTCCACCTCGATGATCACCCCGGCGGCGCCCACCGTGTAGTGGACGTTGGGATGCCCGCCCTGGCCGGTCTCGGGGTCGCCGCGAGCCGAGGTGAACTCCGGCATGAACTTCCCGCTTCCGACGATCGGGCCGCCCCGCCAGGTGCCGTCGGCGGTCTCGATGCCGTCCACCACGAAGGCCCGCAGCGGCAGCTCGAAGTCGGGGTCCGTGTCACATTTGACGTTCTCGTCCTCGAGGTAGAGCGAGCCCTCCTCATAGCCGTGGGCGTCGTGCACCACCTTGAAGATCTTCTCCCGGGCCTCCAGCGCCGCCGCACCCACTGCGTTCCCGCAGGACCAGGTGACGTGCGAGGCGACCGTCTGCCACTCGTACGGGTTGCGGTCGGTGTCGGGGGCCTCGACCCGGATCTTGTCCGGGTGCACGGAGAGGATCTCCCCGGCCACCTGGGCCATCACCGTGAAGTAGCCCTGTCCGAGCTCCATGCCCGACACGGTGATGTTGATGCTCCCGTCCTCGTTGAACTTGAGGAACGCAGCCGAAGAGGCGTTGGGGGGCATCGCCGGCGCCTTCCAGAACAGGCACAGGCCCTTGCCGATCTCCTTCGTCGGGTCGTCGTTCGGCTCCTCCTCCCCCCAGCGGATCGCCGCCGCGGTGCGGTCGATGGCCTCGCGCAGCCCCGAAGGGTTCATCGGCTCGCCGTACGGGAGGAGGTCGCCTTCGGAGATGGCGTTCTTGCGGCGGAACTCCACCGGGTCCATGCCGAGCGCCTGCGCCAGCCGGGTCATGTGCGACTCGAGCCCGAACATGAACTCCGAGTACCCGAACCCCCGGTACGGGCCGCCCGGGGGCAGGTTGGTGTAGACGCACAGGCTGTCGATCTTCAGGTGCGGGGTCCGGTATGGTCCCGTCGCCGACAGCCCGGCAGCGTTCACGACGTTGGCGCCGTACTCGACGTAGGCGCCTGCGTCCCACCACATGGTGTGCTCGATGGCGGTGATCGTGCCGTCCGCCTTGGCGCCCACCTTGAGCCGGGCCACCACGCCCTGGCGCTGGTAGGTGTTGTAGAACTCCTGCTCGCGCGTCCAGCGCACCTTGACCGGGCGTCCCTTGAGCTTGGTGGCGAGCGCGGCGCCGATGATCTCCATCGACACGCCGGCCTTGCCGCCGAACCCGCCGCCGACGGACGGGGTCACCACGCGGATGTCCTTGTGGGAGAGCCCGAGCGGCGCCAGCGCCTCTGCGAACACGTGCCGCTGGGTGTACGGCGACTGGGAGGCCGTCCACATGGTCAGCCGCCCCGCCAGATCCATCTTCCCGACGACGACGTGCGGTTCGATCGCACAGTGGGCGTAGCGGGGGACCGTGTACGTGTCTTCCAGCACGACGTCGGCATCGGCGAACCCGGCCTCGACGTCGCCGCGGCGCGTCTTGCGCCAGTGGCTGATGTTGGTGTCGGCCTTCGGGAAGAACCACGGGACGCGCGGGTAGTCGCCCAGGT
>CAYXHU010000277.1:0-3551 GCA_964464675.1 uncultured Acidimicrobiia bacterium | reverse complement strand
TGGGTCCCCTCCCCAAGGGAGGGGAAGAGTTGGCTCGCCACTCTCCCCTGGAGGGGGGAAGAAAGACTGAGCGGTGACCGTGCCATCTTCTTCATCCCTTCCCCTACCTCCCTCTTGCTGATTCATACTCTGTGCTTCATACTTGCCTCATGCCGACCGTCCGTCGCACCATCTCTCTGCCGCCTGCGCTCGCGGATCGCCTGGATCGCGAAGCGAAGCGCCGGAACATCTCGTTCTCCGCGCTGATCGTCGAGCGTGTCTCGCAGCCCATCGACCCCCTTCCCTATGGAGGGCTCATCGACGACGATGACGACCTCTCACTCCGGGTGGAGGAGGTCCTGGCACGGCACGCTCGCTGATCGTCTGCGACACCGGTCCCATCGTCTCGGCGATGAACCGTGGCGAAGGCAGGCGTCATCGCTTGGCAGCAGATCTGCTCGCCCGCCTCGGACGGTCGGCGGTAGTGCCATGGCCGGTGTTCACGGAGGTGGACTTGCTGTTGCGCACCAGGGGACATGGTGAGGCAGCCGTGGCCTTCGGCCGAGCTCTGTACGACGGCGTGCACCGGTTGGAAGCCCCATCGGATCGAGAGATGAGCATGGCACTCGACCTCGCCGAGCGGTACGCCGATTCCGGTGCCGACCTGCCGGACCTGGTGGTGATGGCGATGGCCGCCGCTCGAAAGGCCATGGTGCTGACCTGGGACTTCAGGCATTTCCGCTCGGTGGTGCTCCGCAGGGGCCACCACTGGCGCCTACTCGTCGAAGAGGACGAGTTGCCGGCGCCGTGAGAGTGTGGGCGACGCTTGTCTCCCATCTTCTTCCTCCCCCTCAGGGGGAGGTGGCTCGGCCCGAAGGGCCGAGCCGGAGGGGGTCTCGGCTCCTGCTTGTTGCGCGCCGCTTGGGGTAGGCAGGACCCTCCCCGGCGCCACCCCTCCCCAAGAGAGGGGAAGAGGTGGCTGAACTCAGTCGAGCGTGCGTTCGGCCAGCAGCATCGCGATGTCCTTCACCGCCACCTGCTCGTCGACGCCGATCTCCTTCACCCCGTCGTCGAGCATCACGAAGCAGAACGGGCAGGCCGCGGCGATCACGTCGGCGCCGGTGGCCACCGCCTCCTCGGTGCGCTCGATGTTCACCTTCTTGCCGGTGTGCTCCTCCATCCAGAAGCGGGCACCCCCGGCACCGCAGCAGAAGGCGTTCTCGGCGTTGCGGGGCATCTCCACCACGTCGGAGGTCACCGCGCCCACCACATCCCTCGGGTCGGCGAACACGTCGTTGTGGCGGCCCAGGTAGCAGGGGTCGTGGAACGTCACCTTGGCGCCGTTGCCGCCCTTCGGCCGCAGCCGGCCCTCGGCGAGCAGCTGCTTGAGGAACTGGCTGTGATGGATCACCTCATAGTCACCGCCGAACTGCGGGTACTCGTTGGCGAGCGTGTTGAAGCAGTGCGGGCACTGGGTGATCACCTTGGTGATCCCCAGGTCGTTTAGGGTCTCGATGTTCTGGAGCGCCAACTGCTGGAACACGAACTCGTTGCCGGCCCTGCGGGCCGGATCGCCGGTGCACATCTCCCGCGACCCGAGGATGGCGAAATCCACCCCCGCCTCGTGGAGCAGGCGTGCCGTGGACAGGGTCACCTTCTTGTTCCGGTCGTCGTACGAACCGGCACAGCCGACCCAGTACAGGTACTCGGCGGTTGCCCCGTCTTGGCCGAGGATCTTCACCTCGAAGCCGAGGTCCTTCGTCCAGTCGGCCCTGGCCTGCTGGCTCATCCCGTACGGGTTGGAGGAGTTCTCCATCGACAGGTATGCGTTGCCGAGCTCGTGGGGGAACTCGGCCTCCATGAGCGCCAGGTAGCGGCGCATGTCGAGGATCTTGTCGACGATCTCGATGCCCACCGGGCAGATCTGATCGCAGGCACGGCAGGTGGTGCACGCCCACAGCTCCTCTGCGGTGATCCGCTCGAACACCGAATCCGAGGTCACGGTGATCTCGGCGTCCATGCCGACCGGGGGCGACACCGCCGGGGTGCCGGTGGCGGCGGCCACCTCGCCCAGCTTCAACACGATCTCGCGCGGGTCGAGCGGCTTGCCGGTGAAGTTGGCCGGGCACACCGAGGTGCACCGTCCGCAGATCGTGCAAGCGTCGGTGTCGAGCAGTTGCTTCCAGGTGAACTCGCCCACCCGGGAGGCGCCGACCGTCTCGATGTCGGTGGCCTCCAGCAGGTTCGGCATCTCCCGCATCGCCCCCTTCGGCCGCTCCCGGGGGCTGAGCGCCAGGTTGGCCGGGGCGGTGAACATGTGGCGCAGCTTGGTCACCGGCAGCACCACCAGGAACGCCACGAACGACACCGCATGGGCGATCCACAGCACCTGGTGGGTGATCTCCGCCGACCCCTCCGGCACCAGGTACGAGAGGCCGTAGCCGGCGAACGACCAGGTCTCGAAGTCGGGCCGGCCGTCCACGGCGATCCGGGCCGCCTCGGTGAGGATGCCGGTGATCCCGATCAGCCCCAGGATCAACAGCGTCCAAGCGTCCTCGGGCTTCGTCTTCGTGCGGATCCGCATCGGGGGGAACACCCAGCGGCGCAGCGCGGCCAGCACCACGCCGAGCACGAACACGACGGCGGCGACGTCGAGCACCAGCGAGTAGCCCTGGTAGAAGCCGCCCTCCAGGAACTTGATGTTGTTGGGGACGAGGTGGTCGATCTCCAAGGTGACCGTTCCGGCGAACAGCACCAGGAACCCCCAGTAGATCATCGAGTGGATCACCCCGGCGGTGCGGTCCTCGAGCACCGTGGACATCGTCACCGCCCGCCACAGCTTGGCGATGCGCTTCCCCCACATCCCGGTGCGCCGCTCCGAAGCCCCCCGCTCCCAGCTCTTCACGCGGACGGCGAACAGGTAGGTGGCGAGGCCGAGGAACGCGGCCACCCCCACGTAGAAGAGGGCGATCACCGCATCCGGGATGTTGCCGAACACGTGGCGGCCCACGTCGAGCTCCGGCTCGTCGGGCAGCGTCGAGATCCACCACAACGCCAGCGGGCCGAGCGGCATGACGGCCACCAAGGCGAAGGCGATCCCCGAGGCTGTGATCCGGCGCCGCTCCTCCATGGGCTCCTCCCGTCGACTCGACTCGGATCGAGTCTACGGAGCGGCCCCCCGGCTGCTCAGGGGCGAGCGACCCCAATCGCCAGGCCTCTCGCCACCCGGGTCCCCACCCCGTCGAACTCGGTGTCCAAGCCGGCGGCCTCGAAGGCGGCCACGTACTGCTCAGGGGTGAACAGGCCCAGGTCGTGCCACTCGGTGATCAGCTCCGAACCGTCCGGCTCGGTCACCAGGTAGGCGAACTCCATGCGGGAGATGCCCTCGTCGAGCGCGGTGTCCGGGTTCAGCCAGCGGGCCGTTCGGGCCACCACCAGGTCGGGGGTCTCGGTGACCTGCACCCGGATGCGATGCGGCTCGGAGATCATCGACGGCCACAGCCAGGGCTCCACCACCAGCACCCCGCCGGGCTCCAGGTGGGCCGCCTGGGTCGCCACCGCGGCGTGCAAGG
>CAYXHU010000276.1:0-3563 GCA_964464675.1 uncultured Acidimicrobiia bacterium | reverse complement strand
GTCCGGACGTCGGCATCCAGACGGCCGCACGCGACGCCGTGGATCGCTACCTCGACGACCTGGCCTCGCAGTCCTCGTACGCCTTCCGCGGCCTGGAGGTGGCTCTCGACTGTGCCAACGGATCGGCGTTCGTCGCGGCTCCGCGGCTCCTGGAGGGTCTCGGTGCCGACGTGGTCGCCTTCGCCGCGGAGCCGAGCGGCACGAACATCAACGACGGCTGCGGGGCGGTCCATCCCGAGTTCCTGGCCGAGCGGGCCGAGGGCCGCATCGGGCTGGCCTTCGACGGCGACGCCGACCGCCTCATCGCGGTGGACGAGGACGGCGTGGAGGTGAACGGGGATGCGGTGATGGCGATCCTGGCCCGGCACATGCGGGATCGGGATCGGCTGCCGGGCGGGCTCGTGGTCGCGACGGTCATGTCGAATCTGGGGTTCAAGCACGCGCTGCGGGATCTGGGCCTGCGGATGCTGGAGACGCCGGTGGGTGACAGGTACGTGCTCGAGGAGATGCGCCGTTCCGGCGCCGGGCTGGGCGGCGAGCAGAGCGGCCACGTCATCTTCGGGGGCCGCTCGACCGGCGACGGCCTGCTGACCGCGATCCACCTCCTGGAGGTGGTCGCCGCAACCGGTGCACCGCTGCGCGAGCTGCGCCGGGTGATGACCGAGTTCCCGCAGGTGCTGCGCAACGTCCACGTCCGCGTCAAGGAGCGCCTTCCCGATGCGGCGTCGGTCTGGGCCGGGGTCGAGACGATGGCCAAGCGGCTCGGCGACGACGGACGGGTCCTCGTGCGGGCCTCCGGCACCGAGCAGCTGGTGCGGGTGATGGTGGAGGCGCCCACCTCGGCCGAGGCGGCCTCGATCGCCGACGACCTGGCGATCCTCGTGCGGCGGGAGCTGGGGGCTGCGGCCGGCACAACCGGCGAGAGCGACTAATGTGACGCTGAGTGGTCGATGCGGCCACGCCGTGGCCTTCGAGTCACGCAACAACCGAAGTGGATCGGGACGAACGTCCTGCAAGCGCCTGCCCTCGCCTTCCGGCGAGGTGACGAGGAAGAGGGAGCATCGAGCAGTCGGCGGGTGCCCTCTCGGCCGCTCACGGTCGTGACGGTCCGGTGCAAAGCCCGGGGGCGACTCCGGGGACAGAGGCCGGGCCGGTGTGAGGTGGGTGTGTCGCGCCCGCGCCTTCGTCCCGATCCCCACCGACGAAGGGAACGCGCTCGTGTGCGGGATCATCGGCTACGCCGGGGGGCGTGACGCCACCCCGATCATCATGGACGGCCTGCGTCGTCTGGAATACCGCGGCTACGACTCGGCCGGCGTGGCCGTGAGCGACGGGACCACGCTGGTGGTCCGCAAGTCGGAGGGGAAGCTGGACCGGCTCGCGGAGATGCTCGAGCTGTCCCCGGCGCCCGGGTTCGCAGGCATCGGCCATACCCGATGGGCCACCCACGGCTCGCCTTCGGATCGCAACGCCCACCCTCACGTGGACCCGACCGGTGAGGTCGCCGTCGTCCACAACGGGATCATCGAGAACTTCATGGCCCTGCGCGCCGAGCTCGCCGGCCGGGGCGCGCGGTTCTCCAGCGACACCGACACCGAACTGCTCGCCCACCTGATCGCCGAGGAGTACGACGGCGACCTCCTCGAGGCGGTGCGCCGGGCGGTGCGCCGGGCCCAGGGGGCCTACGCCCTGGTGGCGATGAGCCGCAGGGAGCCGGGGCGCATCGTGGCGGTTCGTATGATCAGCCCCCTGGTGGTCGGGCTCGGCACCGGGGAGACGTTCCTGGCCTCCGACATCCCGGCCATCTTGCACCGGACCCGCGACGTGCTGGTGGTCGAGGACGGCGAGATCGTAGACGTGTCCCCGGATGGGGTGCGGATCGAGACGCTCGACGGCGTGCCGGTGCAGCGGGAGCGTCTGGAGATCACCTGGGACGCTCAGCAGGCGGAACGGGGCGGCCACCCGCACTTCATGATCAAGGAGATCCACGAGCAGCCGGAGGCGCTCGCCGAAACCCTCAGAGGACGGCTGTCCAACGGTGCGGTGACCCTGGACGGGGTCGAGTTCCCGGACGGGTTCGCTGCGTCGCTCGACAAGATCTGGATCACGGCCTGCGGGACGGCCTACCACGCCGGGCTGGTCGGCAAGGAGTTCCTCGAGTCGATGCTCCGGGTGCCGGTGGAGGTGGCCTATGCCCACGAGTTGCGGTACCGCGACCCGCTCATCACCGACCGCTCCCTGACTATCGCGATCAGCCAGTCCGGTGAGACGGCCGACACGCTGGCCGCCGCCGACCTGGCTCAGCGGCTCGGCTCGCGGGTGCTGGCGCTCACCAACGTGGTGGGGTCGACGCTGAGCAGGGTCGCCGACGACGTCCTGTACACGAGGGCGGGGCCGGAGATCGCGGTGGCGTCCACGAAGGCCTACCTGACGATGCTCATGGGCGAGTACCTGCTCGGCCTGGCGATCGGCGAGGCGCGCGGCCTCGTCGGCGACGCCGCGGCCGCCGGGATCGCCGAGGCGCTGCGCAGCCTGCCCGACCGAGTCGGCGAGGTGCTCGGCCACGACGACTCGGTCCGGGCGCTCGCGGAGCGCTTCGCAGGGCACGAGGACGTGTACTTCATCGGCAGGGCGCTCGACTACGCGGTGGCCACGGAGGGGTCGCTGAAGATGAAGGAGATCTCCTACATCCACAGCGAGGCGATGCCGGCCGGCGAGCTGAAGCACGGCACGCTGGCGCTGGTCACGGAGGGGACGCCGGTGGTCGTGGTCAACACGCAGCAGGCCGTGTACGACAAGACGATCTCGGCACTGCAGGAGGTCAAGGCGAGGGGTGCCTTCGTCGTCGCCGTCGCCTACGAGGACGACGAGCAGATCGGCTTGCAGGCCGACGAGGTGATCAGGATCCCGAGGGTTCCCGATCTCGTGAGCCCGGTGCTGTCGATCGTCCCGCTCCAGTTGCTCGCCTACCACGTGGCGGTGGCCCGGGGCCACGACATCGATCAGCCCCGCAACCTGGCGAAGAGCGTCACGGTGGAGTAGCGGTGCGGATCATCGGCCTCGGCGTCGATCTCGCCGACATCGAGCGGGTCGGCGGGATCCTGGAGAGGTACCCGCGGTTCGCCGAGCGGTGCTTCACCGACCATGAGCGGGAGTACGCGTTCCGCTACGCACGCCCGGAGCGGCGGCTCGCCGCCCGCTTCGCCGGGAAGGAAGCGGTGATGAAGGCGATGGGCACGGGCTGGCGCCGGGTGCGCTGGCGCGACGTCGAGATCACCGGAGGCGGCAAGCCGACGGTCAGGCTCTCCGGCACCGCGCTCGCCCGGGCCGAGATGCTCGGGGTGACCGGCATCGAGATCACCATCACCCACACCGACACCGACGCGCTCGTGATCGCCGTGGCCCTCGGCGACGGGTGAGATCTCACAACCCGGGGCGTTGCGGCGCAGGTGATCGAGCGACGCCCTCTCGCTCCACGACGACATCGGTGGGGATGCCGTCAGTGGGCGTGCTCGGCTCTCTCCCCAACACTCAGCGACGGCCCACCCCAGAGTGCGCACTTC
>CAYXHU010000275.1:0-3571 GCA_964464675.1 uncultured Acidimicrobiia bacterium | reverse complement strand
CACCCTCGGCGTCGCTGCAATGTTCGTGCAGATAGGCGTCCAGTTCGGCCAGATCCACACGCAGGGTCCCGTCCGTCTCGGGCACAGCCGCCTCGGGCCCGTTCCCGGGATCCTCCGGCCCGCCACCGGCGGCTGCGTCGTCCGGCCCCGGTTCCGGAGAGCCCGCGGTGGCTCCGCCGGTGTCGGCCGGAGGCGGTCCGCCGGATTCCTCGCCCGGACCCGCGGCGGGGCCGGGCTCGCCGGCCGCCGGGTAGTCGGCGACGTCCCCCCATGGGGCCCCGATCTCCGTGTCTGCGGCGGCGAGGTCGACGTCGCTCCCGGGCGGGTCGGTGGCGACCGCCAGAGCCGCTGCCGCGGCCAGCGCCAGCACGATCGCCCCCAGGCTCCATACCCAGGATGGGATGTCGGACCACCACCGTCTCGTCATGCGCCCTTCACCACCCCTTGTGACCTGCTGACTACTTTAAGTAGTACCCGAGGAGATGCAACCCCCAGGCCGTGGTCAATCGCCGTACCCCGGAGGGACTAGTCAGTGCCGGTGCCCGCCGCCCAGTCGGCGTGCAACGCCGCGTAGACGCCACCCGCGGCGAGCACGTCGGCGTGTCCCCCTCGCTCCACCAGGCGTCCTCGGTCGAAGACGAGCACCTCATCGGCTGCCTCCGCGGTCGACAGCCGGTGGGCGACGGTGATGCTCGTGCGACCCGCGGTGAGCCGCTCGATGGCGCGTCGCAACTGCACCTCGAGCGCGGGGTCCACTGCCGACGTCGCCTCGTCGAGCACCAGGAGATCGGGCGCCGCGATCCAGGCCCGAACCAGCGCCACCAGCTGTCGCTCCCCCGCCGACAGGTTCCCGCCGCGCTCGCCCACGAGGGTATCGGCGCCGCGCGGCAGGCCGTCCAGCCACCCCTCGAGGCCCAGGTCGGCGAACGCCGCCCTCACCTCGTCCGCATCGGCGTCCGGCTTGCCGTAGCGAACGTTGTCCGCCACGCCGGCGTCGAACAGGAACCCCTCCTGAGGGACGAACGCCACCCGAGCCCGCAGGCTCTCGAACCTCACCGTCTCGACCGGAACCCCTCCGATCGAGATCGTGCCCGACGAAGCCTCCAGCAGCCGGGCTACGAGCTTGGCGAAGGTCGTCTTCCCCGACCCGGTCTCCCCGACGACGGCGACCCGGCGGCCCGGCGGGATGTCCACGGACACGTCCCGGAGCACATCGGGGCCACCCGGGTAGGCGAACCGCAGATCCTCCACCCGCACCCCGAGCCCCCCGGCGGGAAGCACGGCACCGTCCACCGGATCGGGCACGTCCACCCGGGTATCGAGCACCCCGAAGATCCTGCGCAGGCCGGAGCCCGCCGATTGTGCCAGTTCGAGCGTCTCCACCATCATCTGGACCGGCTCGACGAGCAGGTTCACCAAGAACAGGAAGGCGAGGAGTGTTCCCGCCGACACTCCCTCCGCGGCGCCGAGCACGACCCCCACGGCGACCACCGACGCAGTGATCGCGCCGGCGAACACCTCCGCCGACGAGAACAGCACGTTGCCCAGAAGCGCCGTACGGAACTCCGCCCGGAACTGGGCTTGCAGGGCCCGTTCGACACGGCCGAGCGTGGCCTTCTCCGCCCCGTAGGCGCGCACCACGGTCAAGCCCGAGATCGCCTCGCCGAGCGCCGACAGGCTGTCTGCAATCCGCTCCCGGACACCGTCGTGCGCCCTGGACAGGATCCGCTGGAACGACCACAGCAGGACTGCATAGAGGACGACACCGCCGACCACCAGCAGCGCCAGCTGCCAGCGATACACCGTCATCACCACGACCGCCAGCATCACCTGCGAGCCGCCGATGAGCATCGACACGCCGCCCCAGTCCATGAAGTCCTGAAGGGTCGCCACGTCCGAGGTCACCCTCGACACGAGGGAGCCCCTGCGTTCGGCCTCCACGTGCAGGATCGACAACCGATGCAGGTGCCGGAACGTCCTCACCCGCAAGTCGGAGAGGCCGGTCGCGGCAGCCGTGGTCAGCCGCACCAGCGCCACCCTTCCTACGGCGGCCGCGACGACGATCGCCGCCAGCGCCAGCGCTCCGCGAGTCACCACGCCCCGCAGGTCCGGTCCGCGCTCGGCGAGCACCTCGCCGTCGATGATCTGCTGCACGATGATCGGCACGACGATCTGCATCGCGGTCCCGACGACCGCCAGGAGTACGGTGATTCCCAGACCTCGCCGGAACGCCGGTATCGCCCGCAGGGAACGCCCGACAATGCTGTGGGTGGTCGTTGCTCCGGGCGCGCTCACTGCCTGCCTCCGGAGGACCGCTCCCGTCGCCGCGCGGCCGCATCCTCGTCATAGGCCTCGAGGAGCCGCGCGTAACCCGGCACGGAGGCGAGCAGGTCGCGGTGCATACCGTGGGCGACCACCCGGCCCCCGTCCAGGAACACCACCTCGTCGGCGAGCACGATGGACGATCGGCGGTGGGCGATGACGACGATGGTGGACGGGAGCTCCACCCGCTTCAACGCGAGCAGGATCTCGGTCTCCACCGACGGGTCGACCGCCGAGGTGGCGTCGTCGAGGACGAGCAGCCTGGGACGCCGAACCAGCGCCCGAGCCAGGGCGATTCGCTGCCGCTGGCCGCCCGACAGGGTGGCACCCCGCTCCCCGATCCTCGTGGAGAAGCCGTGCGGCAGCTCGGCGATGAACTCGTCGGCGGCCGCCACGCGAGCCGCCTCGGCCACCTCCGCCGCGGTGAACGGGAGCCCCAGGGTGATGTTGCCGGTGACGTCGTCGTCGAACAGGAAGGCTTCCTGGGCCACGAAGGCGACCTCCCGGGGGAGCGCCGAACGCGCGAAGTCCCTCAGGTCGCGTCCGTCGAGGTGGATCCGACCACTCACCGGATCCCAGAGACGGGCCAGCAGCATGGCCAGGGTGGACTTGCCGGACGCCGTGGGCCCGACGATCGCCACCGTGCGGCCGGCTGCGATGTCCAGTCCCACCTCGTCGAGGACCGGAGCGCCGCCGTACGAGAACGAGACCCGCGATCCGTCGACGCGTGCTCCGGAGGCGTCACGCCGCGGTTCGAGAGATCCGTGCGAGACGAATTCGTCTGCGGTCAGCACGTCCTCCACCCTGCGCCAGCCCGCGAGGCTGTGAGCCAGATCCCAGAGGACGAAGCCGATGAGCCTCACCGGGACCGCCAGCAGCGACAGCAGGTACGCCACCGTCACGAGGTCGCCCGGAGTGAGGCTCCCGGCCTCGAGCCGCAGAGTGCCGACCACCAGGAGCACGACGGTCGTCACGGACGGAGCCGCCTCCACGACGGCTCGAAAGAGCGCCCATACCCGGTTGACGTAGATGATGTCGTCCCGCAGCCGCTCCGAGGCGTGCGCCAGCCGTTCCGTCTCGTACTGCTCCCGGCCGAGGGCCTTCACCGTGAGCGCGCCGTCGAACGACTCGTGGGCGACCCCGCTCACCACCCCGCGGCTCACCTGTACCCGGTGGAACGCCTCGAAGGTACGCCAGGCCCCGATCAGATCGACGATCACGATGAGTGCGAGGGCCCCGACGGTCACCA
>CAYXHU010000274.1:0-3576 GCA_964464675.1 uncultured Acidimicrobiia bacterium | reverse complement strand
CTCCACTGGGGAAGGCGACGAACAGCGCGGGATATCTTTCCCGCAGAGACAAGATTATTTCCGCCTCCCGTTCCCGTTGACTCTCCGTAAGGCTCAGCGCATCGGTCCCCTCTTCTACCGGTACGTAGTCGATGAAGAAGAAGAGCCGACATCCCGATGACATGAGGTCATTGATGAACCGGTCGCTGGTTACGAGATCGAAGTTGCTACGGGTGACCGTGATCGAGGTTCCGAAAAAGACATTGATCCTGGTCAACCGAGAGATGGCCCCATGCAGGCGCGCGTACACACCCTGTCCGCGGCGAGCGTCCGTCTCCTTTTCCAGCCCCTCGATGCTGAGCACCGGCACTACGTTTCGTTGCGACTTCAGTCTGGCGACCGTCGCCGGATCGAGCAAGAGACCGTTGGTGAACATGGGGAAGATAACGTGAGGCAGGTCGCGCGTGATGTCGAGGATCTCCGGTCGGGTCAGCGGCTCGCCTCCGGCGATGAGAATGATCGAGACGCCAAGCTTGCCCGCCTCTTCGAGGACGCCTCGCAACTGTGGTGGGACCTCAGGCCGAGCGCCAGGTTCCCGACCTTGGAGATGCGCATCGCCGACATCTGCACCCGTGTCGACGACGGCATCGCCATCGCCTCGCTCTTCCAGGCACTGCTCGGCACGCTGTTCCACCTGCGGCTCGGCAACCAGAAGTGGCGTACGTACGCCGACATGCTGATCAGTGAGAACGTGTGGAGGGCACAGCGCTACGGAGTCTCGGACTCGCTCGTCGACTTCGGCCAGGGAGAGCTCGTCCCGGTCCCGGAGCTCGTCGACGAGCTCGTCGAGCTGCTCCTCCCCTCCGCTCACGACCTGCGCTGTGTCCACGAGATCGAGCATCTCAGGCATATCGCCGAGTCGGGCACGAGCGCCGACCGCCAGCTCGCCGCGTACCGGGACGCGCTCGGCTCGGGGGCCGAAGCGCCCGAGGCGCTGCGGGCCGTCGTGGACGTCCTCATCGCCGACACGAAGGCCGGGCTGTGAGCTATCACTAGCATCCCCCCGTCCGGCCACGGGAGGATGTGTGTTCGATCTAGCGACCGCTGCCGTGGAGAGTGCCCTTGCAGCCGGCGCCGGCTACGCCGACGCCCGCGGCATCCACTCCCGTTCGGAGGCGATCGAGGTGCAGAACGGACGGGTGCAGCGCCTCGACCGCGCCGACTCGGTGGGGGTCGGGGTTCGAGCTCTCATCGGGTCGTCGTGGGGCTTCTACGCCGTCGCCGACCCCGGCGACCGGGAGGCCCGCTCCGCCGGGGAGATGGCGGCGGCGATCGCCCGCGCATCGGCGCTCGTTCCCGGTGACCCGATGCGCCTCGCCGACGTTCCCGTCGTCTCCGACTCGTACGAGACGCCCTACGAGGAGGACCCGTTCGAGGTGTCGCTCTCCGAGAAGGTGGAACTGCTCACCGGGGTCACCGCGGCGATGCAGGAAACCGAAGGCGTGGCGCTCGCCAGAGCGGAACTGACGTTCTGGGACACCCAGAAGTGGTTCGTGTCCTCCCAGGGGCATCGGATCCACCAGCACCTCGTTGAATCCGGTGGGGGCATGGACGCCACCGCGATCGGCGAGTCCGAGACACAACGCAGGTCGTATCCCCAGTCCTTCGGCCAGTACGAGACCGGCGGGTACGAGGTGATCCGGCGCTGGGACTTCCCGGCGCACGCGGAGCGCATCGCTTCGGAAGCGGTGGCGCTCCTCGATGCCGAGCAGTGTCCCGCGGCCGAGACGAAGCTGGTGCTCGAGGGGAGCCAACTGGCCCTGCAGATCCACGAATCGGTCGGGCACGCCATCGAGCTCGACCGCATCCTGGGATGGGAGGCGGCGTTCGCCGGCACGTCCCACCTCGAGCTCCCCAAGCTCGGCGAGCACCGTTACGGCTCGGAGCTGATGAACATCACCGCCGACGCCACCCTGCCGGGCGCCTTGGGGACCTTCGGGTACGACGACGAGGGAACCCCGGCACGACCCGTGGACATCGTGAAGAACGGGGTGTGGGTAGGGGTGCTGTCGGGCCGGGACTCGGCCTCCCTCGCCGGGCTCCCGCCCGGCGGCATGGTGCGGGCCGACGGCTACGCCAGGCTGCCGATGGTGAGGATGACCAACGTGGGGATCCTGCCGGGGCCCCACAGCCTCGACGAGATCATCGCCGAGACCGGCGACGGCATCTACATGGCGACCAACCGCTCGTGGTCGATCGACGACAAGCGACTCAACTTCCAGTTCGGCTGCGAGATCGCCTGGGAGATCAAGAACGGGTCCCTGGGCCGGATGCTGAAGAACCCCACGTACACGGGGATCACCCCGAGGTTCTGGGCGCAGCTCGACATGCTCGCCGGCGGTGAGGAGTGGGTGCACTGGGGCACGCCGAACTGCGGGAAGGGCCAGCCCATGCAGGTGGCGCACACCGGGCATTCTGCAGCACCGGGAAGGTTCGCCCGGGTGAGAGTGGGGGTGCGGGGATGACGACACCGCTGGACATCGCGACGCGGCTCGTGGAGATCGTCGGAGACCGTGCCGAGGCAGAGGCGACTGTCGTGAGCGGCCGCACCGGGCTCACCCGGTTCGCCAACTCATTCATCCACCAGAACGTGGCCGAGGAAGAGTTGGCCCTCTCGCTGCGGATCTCGAGGGAAGGCCGGGTGGCGACCCGCACCGCCAACCTCGTCGGCGACGAGGCGCTCCGGGAGATGGCCGACGACGCGTTGGCGATCGCCGCACTGCAGCCGGTGGACCCGGAGTGGCCCGGCCTGGCGCCACCCTCTCCTACTCCCGACGCCGGCCATTGGCACGCCGACACCGCGTCGGCCGGTCCGACCGAGCGGGCTTCTGTGGTTGCCGGCTTCGTCGCGGCCGGCGACGACACGCTGGCCGCCGGGTACTGCGACAGCGCAGACACCGAGACCGCCTTCGCCAACAGCCGCGGGCAGCGGCTGACCGGCAGGTCCACCCGGGCGACGCTCGACGGGATCCACCGCGACATGGATGCCGCCGGGTCCGCCCACCAGACGTCGGGCCGGTTCGGCGACCTCGACGGAGCCTCCGCCGGTGCCCTGGCGGCCGAGCGAGCCCGGATGAGTCGCGACCCCGCCGACCTGGAACCCGGGGAATACGAGGTGGTGCTGGGTCCCGAAGCGGTGGCGACGATGGCGATCTTCCTCGCCGTCTACGGCTTCAACGGGAAGCAGGTCGCCGAAGGCCAGTCGTTCGTCGAAGTCGGGGCGCAGCAGTTCGACGAGGCGTTCGAGCTGTGGGACGACGCCTCCGGGCCCGGCGGGCTCGGGGTGGCGTTCGACACCGAAGGCACGCCGACGCCCCGCCTCGACCTGGTGAGCAGCGGCCGCACCGTCGGGATCGTGCACGACAGGCGAACGGCGGAACGCGCCGGCGTGGCGTCCACCGGCCACGGCTCGCCGTTCAGCCCGACGATGGGCCCGATCGCCACGGACCTCGTGGTGGGTGGAGGCGGCGAGTCACCGGAGTCGCTCATCGGGAGCATGGCTCGCGGCTTGTACGTGGCGACCTTCAACTACTGCAG
>CAYXHU010000273.1:0-3578 GCA_964464675.1 uncultured Acidimicrobiia bacterium | reverse complement strand
GGGGCGTGTCGGTGCATCGCGCCGACTGCACGAACATCGCCGCGCTCGGCGACCGTGCCGAGCGGATGATCGAGGTCGCCTGGGCGCCCACCGAGGTCGGTTCGTTCCGGGTCTGGCTCCAGGTGGAGGCATTGGACCGTCCGAAGCTGCTCAAGGACGTTACCAGCGTCCTCTCCGACCTCGGGACGAATATCCACACCTCGTCGTCGGCGATCGGCAAGGACCGGGTGGCGATCCTGCGTTTCGAGGTGGAGGTCTCCGACACGGGCCGGATGGACCGGGCGCTCGCCGAGGTGCGGGCCGTCGACGGCGTGTTCGACGCCTACCGGCTCGGCTCGCGCTGACTCAAGAACCAGACCGTTCGGGCCGAAGGGGTGGTGACGGAACCCCGACCATCGACGGTGACCATGGCCCGGACTCGCGCCGACGACGGCTTCACGGTCGTCGAACTGGCGGTCGCGACCCTGCTCGCCCTTGCACTCCTGCTCGCCCTGGGCGGGACGCTGCAGAACGCCCTGTGGGGATCCCGCACCAACCGGTTCCGCCAGGAGGCCACCGCGGTGGCGATGGAACGCCTCGAGTTCGCCAGAGCTCTGCAGTGGGATCGCCTCGGGATGGCCGCGGTCGATCCTGCGGCGCCGCTCCTGGGGGCCGAGTTCGACGTGCTCTCGGCGTACGAGTCGGGCCTGGGCGGCGATGAGCCGCTGATCGTCTGCGAGGTGGGGCGGCTCGATCCCAAGGTCGTCGAGACCGTCGAGGACGTGACCTTCACCACCTGGACGTACGTCACCGACGTGAGCGATTCACTGCGGCGGGTCTTCGTGCTGGTGACCTGGCACGTCGACGACAACGTGTTCAGCTACCGGACGGACACCCTCGTGTCCAAGGTGTCGGCCGGCGGCGCCATCGTCGGAAACGTCGTGTTCCCAGATGCGGCGGTGCTGGCAACCGGAGACGTGGCCATGCACCCGGGGACCACCGCGACGTTCCCCGGCACCGCGCACACCGCGTCGGTGTACCTGAACGGGAGCTTCTCGAACGCGGACGCGGTGGTCGACGGCAACATTCGGGCCGGTGGCACGGTCAACGCCACCCTCGGCAACGTGTTCGGATCTATCACGCAGAACGCCGGGGAACCGGTGGTACTCCCTAGCCCGGAGGCGATCAACGCCTGGCGGGGCGGTCTGGGCGCCGAGGCTCAGGCCGGCGGTAGCCTCATGGGCAACCAGGTGTTCGCCGACACCACGATCACCGCACCGCTCTACGTGCAAGGCTCGATCACCCTGCAGGGCGTCGTCCACATCGACGGTGCCGGGCCGGTCTATGCCACCGGCGCGTTGCAGGTCGCCGCGGGCGCCACCGTCACCGGTCATGCCCCGCTGCTTGTGTCCGACACCAGCGTCGAGGTTGGCGCCGGAGCGTCCCTGGACTTCGACACCGTCGCGTCCGCCGGGATCGTCTCGTTCGGGACGGCCGCCGATGCCGTACGGCTCAACGGCGGGACGGCAGGGACGACGCAGGGGATCACCTACGCACCCTCCGGTGGGATCACCTTGGCCGGCCCGGGGTTCTGGGGAGGGGCCCTCATCGCCGGAGGCGACGGCACCGGCACCGTGGACGTCACCGCCGGAGCGACGATCACCTATCCCTCGACGCTGCTGCCGACCACGTCCGTGCTCGCTCCGTTGCGCCCGACACCCACCCCGGTGCCGTGTGGGTGGCGGGGGTGACCGCACAACCCCTCAAGTCGCGGGCATCCCGGTGACGATCAAGTCAGGGTGCACATTCTGCGCGCCGTGAACCGGCGGCACCGCCGTGATGCCGCGCCTCGCGTCGGGAGCGAGGCCGGCACCTCGCTCGTCGAGCTCGCCGCATCCTTGGCGGGCTTGGCCGCGCTCGCGGCCATCATCATGTCGGTCTTCCTCGGCGTGACCCACGTGGACGATCTGCACGCCGACGACGACATGGCGCTCGAGCAGGTGCGCGAGGCGCGTCAACGCATGGCGCTCGACGTGCGGGAAGCCCGCCGGTTCACCAACGCAGCCGCGTCCACGTTCAGCGTGTGGGTAGATGCCGACTGGGACGGCATCACCGGCGCCGATGAGGTGGTGACGTGGTCGATCACTCCCGAAGGGGACCTGGTTCGCTCCGTGAACGGCGGGTCGTCGGTCGAGGCGTCCGGGCTGTCGTACCTGTATTCCGGATTCGGGTACGACGAGGTGTCCCCGTTCCTGATCGCCCGCATGGGGATTCACCTGGTGGTGCCGGTCGAGGAGGGCGTCGGCGGGGAGCGGATCCTCGACACCGAGATCACGCTGAGGAACGTGCCATGAGGAGCCGCTTCCGCGACGACCGGGGCATGGCGGTCATGGCGGTCATGATCCTCGGCATGGCGCTCGTGCTGGTGACGTCGGTCGTGGTGATGCGCTCGGTCCGCCAGTCGGGCAATGCGATCGGCGATGCCCGCTGGGAGCAGACCCTCAACGTCGCCGAATCGGGGCTCGACGACGGGCTGGCGAGGGTCTACGAGGATCCGACGTTCACCACCGGGGAGCAGCGGCCCGACTACTTCGCGGACTCGTCGGCGGAGAAGGACTGGGTGGTGGCGGTCGCCGACGCCAGGCCGTCCGACGACGTGGTGGCCACCCCGCAGGGCGAGTACGTCGTGGTCCGCCCGGCCAACACGGCGGCGGTCTACTCGGTGGGGTACTCGCCGTCGCGAGACGATCCGCAGCGCAGGGTGCGGGCGGTGCGCGCCGAGATCGGCTCGGCCCAGGTGGCGGGCGGATGGTCGACCCGCTACGCGGTGCTCTCCGGAGGCAACCTCGAGTTCAACGGCAACCCCACGGTGCTGAGCGGTGCGATCGTCGGGGTGCACGCCAATGGGTTCCTCGACGTGGGTGGGAGCACGTTCATCGACGGGTGCATGTCGTCGTCGGGCGGCTCACTGATCAAGGGCTCCGTCTCCCAGGACCCGTGGTGCGTCCCCGCCGGAGACCAGGCCCCGGTGGCGGTGCCGGTGGTCGACCCCCGCTCGCTGTGGCATTACAGCATGTACGACCTGTGCCCGCTGGGGAAGGTGCGGGCCGGGCCGGCTCATCCCACCATGGGGCACACCGCCACCAACGTGCCGTGCTCCGGGGCGACCATCGTGTCCGATGCGGCGGCCCAGCCGTTCAACGGGTGGCGCTTCCAGGGCTGCTGCGACCCGAAGCTGGGGGCTCGCTGGCGCAACGAGAGCAACGCCGGGTTCCCTGGGGTGTTCTACGTGTACCAGGGGTCGGCATCGGTCCCGGCCAACGCCGGCGTCCCCGGGGCGCCGTGGCGAGTGACGATCATCGCCGAGGGGTCGGGCTCCTGTCCCGGCATCGTCGGGGGCGACATCACGATCAGCGGCAGTTCGGCGATGGCCCCCCACGAGTCGGCGATGAACCTGCTCCTCGCCGCCGGCCGGGACATCGACATCAGCGGCGGAAGCCCGCTGCTCGAGGGGCTCATCGCCGCCCACGAACAGGTGGAAGTCACCGGCGGCGCCGACGGCATCGAGACGGCGTACCTGTCCGAGTGGGCCTGCGATT
>CAYXHU010000272.1:0-3588 GCA_964464675.1 uncultured Acidimicrobiia bacterium | reverse complement strand
TGCCGATGAACATGAGCCAGAAGTTCCACTTTCCGAGGCCCTCGCGCAGCATCCTGCCGGTGATCTTCGGGAACCAGTAGTAGATCCCCGAGAAGATCCCGAAGATCGCTCCTCCGAACAGCACGTAGTGGAAGTGGGCGACCACGTAGTAGGTGTCGTGCTGCTGGCTGTCGGCCGGCACGATCGAGTGGGTCACCCCGGAGAGGCCGCCGACGACGAACAGGGCGATGAACCCGAGCGAAAACAGCATGGCGGTGTTGATGCGCAGCAGACCGCCCCACAGCGTCCCCATCCAGTTGAAGATCTTCACGCCGGTTGGCACGGCGATCAGCATCGTGGTGAGGGCGAAGGCCGCCTCGGCGACCGGCCCGAGGCCGGTGGTGAACATGTGGTGGGCCCACACGCCGAAGCCCATGAACCCGATGGCGATCCCGGAGAAGATCACGAAGGAGCGGCCGAACAGCGGCTTGCGGGAGAACGTGGGCAGGACCTCGGAGACGATGCCCATCGCCGGCAGGATGAGGACGTAGACCTCCGGGTGCCCGAACAGCCAGAACAGGTGCTGCCACAGCACCGGATCACCGCCGCCCGCGGCGTCGAAGAACAGCGTCCCCAGGTTGCGGTCGAAGTAGACCTGGAACAAGCCGACCGCCACGATCGGCAGCGAGAACAGCAGCAGGAACGAGATCACGAAGATCATCCAGGCGAACACCGGCATCCGCATGAGCGTCATGCCCGGCGCCCGCATGGTGAGCACGGTGGTGATGAAGTTCACCGAGGAGGCGATCGAGGCGACGCCGAGCACCTGGAGCCCGAGCGCCCAGTAGTCCATGCGCACCAGCTCGTCCACCTGCGTGGACAGGGGCGCATACCCGAACCATCCGCCGTCGGGGGCCCCTCCGACGAAGAACGACACGGTGAGGAACAGGCCTCCGGCGAGGAAGAACCAGTAGGAGAAGGCGTTGAGGCGCGGGAACGCCACGTCGCGCGCCCCAATGAGGATGGGCAGGAAGTAGTTGGCGAACGCTGCGGCGAGCGGCATGACCACGAGGAACACCATGGTGGTGGCGTGCATCGTGAACATCTGGTTGTAGGCGTCTGCGCTCAGCAGCTCGCCGTTCGGAGTGGCGAGCTGGAGGCGAATGAACAACGCTTCGATCCCTCCGACCAGGAAGAACAGGATGGCGGTGACGCCGTAGAGCATCCCGATCCGCTTGTGGTCGGTGGTGGTGATCCACGACCAGATACCGCCCCGCGGCCGAGCCTGGGAGCCGCCGGCGGGGGACGAGACGTCGGGTGTCAGTGTCGCCATGTCGTCCTGCCTCCCGTCATCGCAGCGTGCCCAAGAACGCGATCAGGCCCTCGATCTGTTCCTGGCTCAAGCCGAAGTTCGGCATGCCGAGGATCCGCCCCGTCTCGAGATCGTTGCGATCGGGCTCCATCGGCTTCAGATCGGACGGGTTGGCGAGCCACTCGGCGAGGTGCACCTGGTCGTTGTCGAACGACCACCCTCCGAACTTCTCCCGCTCGGCGAAATAGCTGAGGTTGGGCGCCAGCGACCAGGTCCGGCGGTCTTCGAGCGGCGCGGTCACGTCCGGCTGCTCGCCCACCGAGCCGTCGATGACGTGGCATGCGGCGCACACCTGCTGATACGTCTCGTAGCCCTCGAGGGCGAGCCCCTCGGTGGGCATCTCCGGCGGCGTGGCGTGCCGGGCCGCCCAGGCCTCGAACTCCTCGGGGGACACCGCCTTCACGACGTGTCGCATGTCGGCGTGGGCGAGGCCGCAGAACTCGGCGCACTGGCCGAGGTAGTCGCCCTCCTCCTCGACGAGGAAGGTGAGGTTGTTGACCCGCCCGGGGACGGCATCTCGCTTCCCCTGGAGCCGGGGCGTCCAGAAGGAGTGGATGACATCTGCCGACGTGAGGTGGAGGTACACGGTCCTCCCGGTGGGCACGTACATCTCCTGGGCGGTGGCGAACCCGTACTCGGGATACTCGAACTCCCACCACCACTGGTGGCCGATCACGTTGATCTCCAGGGCGTTCTCTTCGGGGGTCGGCTCCTTGTGGAGCTCGAAGATGGTCCGCAGCGTCGGGACCGCGATCACCGCCAGCACGACGGTCGGGAGGATCGTCCAGATCACCTCGAGCCGCAGGTTCCCGTGCACCTGCTTGACCTCGCGCTCCGGGCCGCGCCGGCGGCGGCGGAACCGCCACACCGCGACGACGAGACCCACCTCGACGATGACGAAGACCGCCACTGCGATCCAGAACACCAGCATGAAGAGGTTGTCGATGTCCCGCGCCTGGGGACTCGCCGGGTCGAGCGAGTTCTGCGGAATGGTGGTCTCTCCGCAGGCGGCGGCGAGGAGCGCGACGACGAGGAGCAGCAGAGGTACAACCAAGCGGCGGCGGGTCGTCACCCGTCGCAGCCCCCCACGCTGTTCATCGAACACGGCCGAGGACCTCCAGAGGGAGTCGGAGCGGCGACACAATACCCATGGGACGGTCGGTGGGGAAATCAGGACCAATGGCCCTGTCTGATCTGCGTGATGGTGGCGGGGGCCGAAGCCGGGACGACCGGGGCGGTTCCCACCGCTGCGATACTGGCGGGATGACCGCCCAGGCCGCCGCCCGTCCCGCGCCCTGCTGAGCCTCGGGTGCCGGTCGACCTCCCCGCCCTCCTCGCCGCAGCCGCGGTCACCGTCGTCGGGAGCGCCCTACAGGGAACCATCGGGTTCGGGTTCGCAGTCCTCGCCGTGCCGGCCTTCTCGCTGATCGACCCCGTCCTCGCGCCGGTGCCGGTGCTGCTGCTCGCCTTCCCGATGACGGCGGCGATCGCATGGCGAGACCGGCACGGGCTGGACACCAGGTCGGTCGGATGGGTCCTGGCCGGACGGCTTCCCGGGGCGGCGCTCGGGACGTGGCTCCTGCTCGTGGTCGACGACACGACACTCACCGTGGTGGTCGCCGCATTCGTCCTGGGTGCGGCGGCGATCATCGCCACCGGGGTCCACGTCCAGCGGACTCCGGTCACCTCACTGGTGGCAGGGGCCGCGTCGGCAACGGCCAGCCTGGTCGCCTCGATCGGCGGTCCCCCGCTGGCGCTGGTCTATCGCTCCTCGGAGGGCCCGACGATCCGGGCCAGCCTCTCGTTCGTCTTCGTGTTCGGGATCATCCTCTCGGTCACCATCCGCATCGTGATCGGCGAGATCGCCGACACCGACTGGCAGGTGGCCGGCCTCCTGCTCCCTGCGATGGGAATCGGGCTCTGGTCGAGCCGGTTCCTCACCGGCCGCGTCGAGGGTGCGCCGCTGCGAGCCGCCATCCTCGTCGTGTCGGCGCTGGCAGCGGTCGGCGTGCTGGTTCGCACCCTGGCGTGACGGCCGCTCAGACGATGCGGTTCACCCAGGGTCGCTCGCCGCGCAGCGCCCGCGCGTTCTCGGCGACGATCCCGGAGAGCCGCGTCCCGTAGTCCGGAGAGACTCCGGCGCAGTGCGGCGACACGACGACATTGGGGAGGTCCCACAGCGGCGAGTCTCCGGGGAGCGGCTCCTCCTCGAACACGTCCAGGCCGGCCCCGCCGAG
>CAYXHU010000271.1:0-3612 GCA_964464675.1 uncultured Acidimicrobiia bacterium | reverse complement strand
TCTACGAGGAGGCAGAGAAGGACTACGTGGCCTTCTGGAAGAAGCAGGCCATGGAGCGCATCACCTGGTTCAAGGAGCCGACGGTGGCGCTCGACGACTCGGAGAAGCCCTTCTTCAAGTGGTTCGCCGACGGCGAGATGAACATCTCGTACAACTGCCTCGATCGGCACCTCGAGACGGGCGGCGACAAGGTCGCCTACTACTGGGAGGGCGAGCCGGGCGATGCCCGAGTGATCACCTTCCGTGAGCTCTACGAAGAGGTCTGCCAGTTCGCCAACGCCCTCGCCGACATGGGCGTGGAGAAGGGCGACCGCGTGGCGATCTACCTCGGCATGATCCCCGAGCTGCCCGTGGCGATGCTCGCCTGCGCCCGGCTCGGCGCCCCCCACTCGGTCGTGTTCGGCGGATTCTCCGGTGATGCGCTGGCGCAGCGGATCCAGGACGCCGAGGCCAAGGTGCTGATCACCGGCGACGGCGCCTACCGGCGCGGCAAGGTGTTCCCGCTCAAGGAGAACGCCGACGCGGCGCTCGCCGTGTGCCCGACGATCGAGAAGTGCGTCGTCGTGAAGCGCTGTGACAACGAGGTCGAGTGGACCGAGGGCCGCGACGTCTGGTACCACGACGCGCTCGAGGGGCAGCCGGCCGAGCGGGCAGCCGAGGTGCTCAACGCCGAGGACATGCTCTACATCCTCTACACCTCGGGGACGACGGCGAAGCCCAAGGGTGTGGTCCACACCACCGCCGGCTACCTGACCGGCGCCACGGCCACGCACCACTACGTGTTCGACATCAAACCCGACGACATCTAGTGGTGCGCCGCCGACATCGGATGGGTCACCGGCCACACGTACATCGTGTACGGACCGCTGGCGAACCACACGACCGGCGTCATGTACGAGGGCACCCCGGACTTCCCGGACAAGGACCGCTTCTGGGCGATCGTCGAGAAGTACAAGGTGTCGAAGTTCTACACCGCTCCGACGGCGATCCGTGCGTTCATGAAGTGGGGCGACGAGTACCCGGCCCGCCACGACCTGTCGTCGCTGAAGCTGCTCGGCACGGTCGGCGAGCCGATCAACCCCGAGGCCTGGATGTGGTACCACAGCCGGATCGGCGGAGAGCGCTGCCCGATCGTGGACACGTGGTGGCAGACGGAGACCGGGTCGATCATGATCACCCCGCTCCCCGGCGCGGTGCCGACCAAGCCCGGCTCGGCCACGAAGCCGTTCCCCGGTGTGGGCGCCGACGTCGTCGACGATGCGGGCCACTCGGTTCCGCTCGGCGGCGGCGGGTATCTGACGCTGACCCGCCCGTGGCCGGCGATGCTCCGCACGGTCTACGGAGACCCGGAGCGCTACGTGAGCACCTACTGGTCGCAGTACCCGGACGTGTACTTCGCCGGTGACGGCTGCAAGCGCGACATGGACGGCTACTACTGGCTGCTGGGCCGGGTGGACGACGTGATGAACGTGGCCGGGCACCGCATCTCCACCACGGAGGTGGAGTCGGCGCTGGTGGCCCACGCGTCGGTCGCCGAGGCGGCCGTCGTCGGCCGGGCCGACGAGGTCACCGGGCAGGCGATCGCCGCCTTCGTCACCCTGCGCTCGGGTGTGGAGGGCAGCGAGGAGCTCCTCAAGGAGTTGCGCGGCTGGGTCTCGGAGAAGATCAGCCCGATTGCCCGTCCGGCGAGCATCGTGTTCACGGACGATCTGCCGAAGACCCGTTCGGGCAAGATCATGCGGCGGCTGCTGCGTGACATCTCCGAGGAGCGGCACCTCGGCGACGTGACCACGCTGGCCAACGCGGACATCGTGGCCGAGATCGCCGAGAAGTCCAAGACGACGACATCCGACTGACTTCGGACGACCGCAGGAGACACTGGGGGGAGGCCGAGGGCCTCCCCCCAGTCGTGTGCCGGTTCGGGGAATAGGGTTCTCGATCGGTGTGTTTAGTAGTAAAGTACCGGCACCCGATGAAGAGGACCGAGATGATCGACACGCTGCGTGCTTCGACGGTGGGCAGGACCCGCCGCCGCCCCAAGACCTTCGGGGAGGACCGGGTGTGCGCCGACACCGGCTGCAGCACCCGCCTGTCCCGCTACAACCGGGCCGACCACTGCTACGCCCATGCCCCGGCTCGCTTCCCTCGCCTGCGCGGGGAGTTCACCGAGGAGTACCTCTCCCGCGGCAATGCCTGACACGGACGTGGAGTCGCTGAGCCTCAAGGAGTGCGCCGAGCGGCTCGGCGTCCACTACATGACCGTGTACCGCTACGTGCGGCTCGGCATGCTGCCCGCCCACAAGGAAGGCGCCGAGTGGCGGGTGGACCCGTCCGACCTCGACGCGCTGCGGTCCGGCAGCCGGGTGCCGTCGGCCAGGGGCCGGGCCCCGTGGCCCGAGCGGCTCAAGGCACGGCTCGTCGCCGGGGACGAGGCCGGCGCATGGCAGGTCGTCGAAGCCGCCATGGCGTCCGGCCTCGAACCGAAGGACGTGTACCTGGAGCTCATCGGACCGGCGCTGCGAACCGTCGGCGACGAGTGGGCGCACGGTGAGGGCACCATCGCCGAGGAGCATCGGGCAACGGCGATCGCGACCCGGCTGGTGGGACGGCTCGGCAGGAGGTTCCACGTGCGCGGCCGGCCCAAGGGGAGGGTCGTGGTCGGCACCCCGCCGGGGGAAAGGCACGCTTTGCCGGTGGCAATGGTCGCCGACCTCATGCGAGGCTCCGGCTTCGAGGTGATCGACCTCGGCGCCGACCTGCCGGTCGAGTCCTTCGTGGAGGCCGTCGTGGACGCATCACCGGTCACCGCAGTGGCGGTGAGCGTCACCAACCCCGCATCGACGGCAGAGGCGGCTCGTCTCATCGCCGCCCTGCGCGGCGCCACCGACGTGCCGATCGTGATCGGGGGCGGTGCCGTCACCGGCGAGGAGCAGGCGAGACGGCTCGGGGCCGACGCCTGGGCGCCCGATGCCCCCGCGGCGATCGCATTCGTGCTCGACGCCAAGGGCCGCTCGGGTTCGTAGCCACCCGGCGGGGCGAATCCGCCTCGCCTACGGAGTGATCCAGGTGCCGTCCCGGCCGGCGAGCGCGTCGGTGAGGGCATCCACCGAGGTGATGAGCGACGGCCTGCCTGTGGTTCGGGTGTAGTGGGCGGCCGACTCGATCTTCGGACCCATCGACCCCGGGGGGAACTCGCCGGCGGCCAGCAGCTGCTCGGCCCGGGCAGTGTCCATCGTCGGGATCGGCTGCTCGCCGGGCGTGCCGAAGGACGTCGAGACGTGCCCCACCTCGGTGAGGATCACGAACCCGCTCGAGTCGACCGAGGTGGCGATGAGGGCCGCGGTCCGGTCCTTGTCGATCACCGCTTCGACCCCGTCGATCGTGCCGTCGGCGTTGCGGCGCACCGGGATGCCCCCGCCGCCGCCGGCGATGACCAGGTCGCCTTCCATTGCCGCGTCGAGGATGGCGTGCAACTCCACCACCTCGTACGGACGCGGCGAAGGCACCACCCGGCGCACCCCGCGGTTCGGCACGTCCACCATGGTCCACCCGTTCTCCTTCGCCAGTGCCGCCCCCTTCAGCCAGCGCTCCAGATTATCGGCGAAGAACCGC